>DATNJP010000247.1:0-2917 GCA_035603855.1 Luteibacter sp.
CCCACGGCGATCGTCCAGCCCGTGTGCTTCACCGCATTCGCCGCGGCGATCCTGTGGACCTTCTGGCGCCGCCCGGCGAAGGCCGCCGTCGACCTGCTCTTTGCCACGGCCATCGTGAGTGTCGCTGTCGGTGTGCTCGACGCCACGATCCATGCCGACCGCCTTCTTCGCACCCTCGGCGAAGGCCGCTATGCAGTCCTGGGGGTCGACCTGGTCGCCATCGCGATGGGTGCGGGCTTCGCCTGGCTGGGCGTCGCGACACGTCGGCGCGCGATCGAAGGCGATCCGTGCAGCGTGTGGTCCTCGCGACATTCTGCCAGTGCGCAGCCCGCAAGAGAACTGCAAGAAGCTTAAGATACCGAAGAGGTCGGTACGGCTTCGATCAGTTCACCGTCCATGTCGTGATGGGCGGCGGTGACCAGTTCGTGCCAGCGTCAGGTATGGCGTCAAACGTATACGTACCGGGCGTTGCAACTGTGGCTGTGCACGTCCTGACGGGCGTACCCGGATCGAACCCCGGAGCGCGGTCTCCCGTGTAGCAGAGGAACTGTTTGTTGATGCGAACGGTGAATCCGCCGGCTCCTGTTATCGGGCGACCACCAGTGAGGTAGATCGCGGATGGCACGCCTGCCTGATTGGGCAACCCGGAAAATTGGGACGCTACATGGGGGTTCCCTGGTTGGGCACATTCGACGATATACCCATCAGGAGTGAGACAAACTTCGGCCACAGCGCTGCCAGACACGGTGATGCCGACTGCGATGAACAGCCATGCTGCTGGTTTCATGCTGGTTCTCCGGTGGTTTACATGGCGGCACGCAAGGAACCGTGCTTTCCGATTCCTGTGCCGCGGGCCATATATCCGGCGATCGCTTAGAAATTCGTGAAAAGTGCCGCGATTTACGAAAGCTTGGCTGAGCGCGCGGATCGCGGCGCTGCGCATTTTTCGTGTATCAGACGCACTGGTTCCGATGATTCGTTACATATGCCGATAAAGCGCACGCCTGCGAGCGAGATGTAACGCGCGTTACGTGGTTCCTGACGCGACAGCTATTTACCTGAGTGAAGACTTTGTGTGCGTTTACTGCTGCACCGCCGCAAAGTCTTGCGTACCACTCAACGTACTGACGTCACACAGATTTTTAACGTGTCGTCGCAAGTGGTATCCAACCCTCGCGCTGATCCTACCGCAACGCAGCAAGCGCTTGATTTCGAACGCTTTACAAGGTTGTGTGAAAACGTTTACGTTCCGCGCCGTCAAGCCCCGGCAGGGGTGAATCAAGGGCGAGAACACGTGAGTGTGACGATCAAAGACGTCGCGAGAATGGCCAACGTTTCGGTGGCTTCCGTCTCGCGCGCCCTCAACGGGCACGGCGGTGTCACTGCCGAAACGCAGAAGCGGATCCGCGAAGTGGCCGCGCGCCTGCGGTATGTGCCGCACAATGCTGCCCGCAGCCTGATCACCCGTCGTACGCAGACCATTGGCGCCCTGTTGCCCGATCTGCATGGGGCGTTCTTCTCCGAGCTCATCCGCGGTATCGACCTCGCCGCCCGCGCGCGTGGCCTCTACATGCTGGTGTCCAGTTCGCACGGCGATGCCACCGAGGCGGCGATCGCCTTGCGTGCCATGCAGGGACGCGTGGACGGCCTGCTGGTGATGTCGCCGCATGCGGACGAAGCCTTCCTCGACGAGAACCTGCCGATCGTGTTGCCCACCGTGCTGATCAACAGCCACGTGCGCTCCGATCGACATGCGTCGCTCGACGTCGACGACTTCGGCGGCGCACGCGCGATGACCGAGCATCTGCTCGGCCTGGGTCGCAAGCGCATCGTCTTCATCGCGGGTCCGCAGGTGAACCACGACGTGCAGGAGCGTTGCCGCGGATACCGCGAAGCGCTCACGAAGGCTGGCCTTGGCGAGCGCGCCGTCGTGCTGCCCGGGGATTTCACCGAAGAGTCCGGCTACCACGCCGGCAAGCAGGCGCTGGCCATGGTGCCGCGTCCCGATGCGATTTTCGCCGCCAACGACATGATGGCCATCGGCTGCCTTTCCGCGCTCGCCGAAGCCAAGGTGCGCACGCCGGAAGACATCGCCGTGGTTGGATTCGATGACATCCCGATGGCCCGTTACGTCACACCGCCGCTGACCACCGTGCGCATACGCATCGCCGAGCTGGGCGAAGCCGCGCTGGAACGTCTCGTCGGAATGATCGAGGCACCCGAGGACGAAAACCCCGCGCCCGAACCGCGCGTCGTCGTCGGCACCGAACTCGTCGTGCGCGCCTCTTGCGGCGGCAATGACACGGTACGACGACGGGCCTGAACACGCCGTCGGAAATACACGGCTTGCCGGGCCGTGGATGGGAGTCCCAGGACGGCGTCTATCTCAGGACTGAAATCAGCACATCCGGTCCGCCAACGCGGAACGGACGCGATACACGGGGGCATAACGCTCTAGAGAGTGGCTCGACCACCGCGAAGCGACAGCAAGGTCGACTTCCGTGTTTCACGTCCAGGGGACTGGATCACACACAAAGAAACCTTTGGGAGAGGGGAAAATGAAAGCTTCGATGCAGTTGAAGAAGAAGATCCTGGCCAGCGTCATCACCGCGACGGTCGCCACCGTCGCGATGACGCCCTCGGCGTACGCGCAATCGGCAAACGCGACGCTCCGCGGCAAGACGGCTCCGGGCGCGAACGTCACCGCGTTCAATCCGCAGACCGGCCTGACTCGTCATGCGAAGGCTGGCGCGGATGGCATGTACATCATCAACGGCCTTCCGCCGGCAACGTACAAGGTCGATGCGGGTCCGGGTACCGAACAGACGGTGACGCTAACCGTCGCCTCGACCGGCACGCTGAACCTCGCCGCTCCCGCAGCTGCGGCAGCCGCTCCGGCGGACGCTTCGGCGGCGAC
>DATNJP010000248.1:0-22024 GCA_035603855.1 Luteibacter sp.
CGGCATGCTCTACCTGCACGACGGCATCGCGCCGGATGGACAGCGCCTGCTGCCCGAGGGCTGGGTCGCCTGGTCACGCACGTCGACACTCGGCGCGCCCTACGGCGCAGGCTTCTGGACCAACGATGGTCCGAGCAGGACCGCACGCGGGCGAGTCGCGAATGGTTTTCCGAAAGACGGTTTCTTCGCCAGCGGCGCCATGGGGCAGCGCATCTACATCGTGCCGTCCGCCCGACTGGTGGTCGTGCGGTTCGGCTATTCGGATGGCCCGGATTACGGGATCGAAGACGACCTCGCGCTGATCAAGATAGCGGTGGACGCTTAACCCACCGTCTCGGGTTTCTTCACCGACAGCAGATCGGGCATCGCGTCGATGACCGCGACGGCTCCGACGGCGTGAAGGTCCAGCGATTTACGGTAGCCGTAGCTCACCATCACGACATCCATCCCGGCATCCTTCGCGGCCAGCACGTCGCTTTCGGAATCGCCGACCATGAGGCTGTTCTCGATGGTGACGTGCGCTTCGTCAGCCAGATGCCTGAGCGGGACGCCGCTGGGCTTGCGTTCGGGCAGCGTGTTACCGCCGACGATGCCGTCGATGTACGGCAGCATGCCGCGCACTTCGAGCAAGGGGCGCACGAATTCCTCATTCTTGTTGGTGCACACGGCCAGCTTGACGCCTTGCGCATGCAGTGCCTTCAACGTGTCGACGACGCCCTCATAGGCGATGCCGTCGAGTGCCGTCTCGGCATAGTGCTCGAGGAAACCGGGCATCACATCGTCGATGGCGGCTTTGCTTCCCGCGGCGTGAAATGCATACGTGATCAGCTGACGCGACCCTTCGCCAACCCATCCCGTGATCGTCGCGACGTCGTAGGTGGGCAGTTTCCAGTCGCGCAGCGTGCGGTTGACCGATTCGGCGATATCGGCGGCGCTGTCGACCAGCGTGCCGTCGAGGTCGAAGATGACGAGGGAGTAGGGGAAGGCCAAGGGATCGCTCCAGGCGTAAAGAGGCGAATTCTACGCTTTCGCGGGTGACAGACCGTGACCGAGCAGGGCCAGCGCGTGACGCGTGATTTCCTCCGGGCCGATGTGCTTGCGCACCGGATCGTCCTTCCATTTGCGCAGGGCGGTCATCGGCAACACGGTCAGGCTGAGGATGGACGTCATGAGCAGCGCCGGGTCCAGTGCCTTGTTCAGGCGTCCTTCGTCCTGCCAGCGGCGGATGGCCGTAATCAGGCTGGCCTGCCGGCTCTTGTCGACGCGCTTGTGCAGGTGCTCCTTGAACAGGTCGTTTTCGTTCAGCAGCTCGCCGAAGAAAACCGGGCCCATCCAGGGATGTTCGGCGGCCAGTTCGACGAAGCGTTCGGCCAGCCGTGCGAACGCCGACACGGGGTCGTTCGCGTGGGCCTGGAAGATGCCGTCGATCCGTGCCCGCATCGGGGCGATGTGCTCGTCGTAGATCACATCGAACAGGTGTTCGCGGGTCTTGAAGTAGTAGTGCACGGCGGCAGGCGTCATGCCGGCGGCGCGGGCGATGGCGGCGAGGGTCGTGGCCGTATAGCCCTGGCGGGCATAGAGCTCCAGGGCAAGGCCGACCAGCCGTTGGCGCTGGTCCGGGCCGTCGGGCTGGGCTGGGGGGCGGCCTGGACGGCGTCCCCGGCGAGGGGTGGAAGTAACCACGGTGTCTCCGCAATCGATGACCGTCATGAAATAACACGAACGGTCGACATTTGACGGCGCCCGGAAGCGCCTTTATATTAACTCATCACTTAATTAATTGCAGGCAGGCCCGCCCGTGACCACCGATACCGCCCAGGAAGCCGCCGCCGCGCCGGCCGCCGTGGTCACGTCAGACGTGCCACCGCCTACCTCGTTGCGCCTGCTGTTCATTGCACTGATGCTGGTCATGCTGCTGGCCGCGCTCGACCAGACCATCGTTTCCACGGCGTTGCCGACCATCGTCGGCGAGCTTGGTGGTCTCAACCAGCTTTCGTGGGTGGTGACCTCGTACCTGTTGACCTCGACGGTCGTGGTGCCGCTGTATGGCAAGTTCGGTGACCTCTTCGGGCGCAAGATCGTCCTGCAAACCGCCATCGTGATCTTCCTTCTCGGATCCGTCTTGTGCGGAATCGCGCAGGACATGACCCAGCTCATCCTGATGCGCGCCTTGCAGGGATTGGGCGGCGGCGGCTTGCTGGTGGTGACCATGGCTTCCATCGGCGATGTGATCCCGCCGGCGGACCGCGGCAAGTACCAGGGGCTGTTCGGTGGCGTGTATGGCCTGGCCACCGTGATCGGCCCGCTGCTGGGCGGCTTCATGGTCGACCATCTTTCCTGGCGCTGGATCTTCTACGTGAACCTGCCGCTGGGCGTGCTCTGCATCGCGGTCATCGCGGCCGTGTTCCATCCGCACGTGCGCCACATCCGTCACACCATCGACTATTGGGGCGCCGCCTGGCTCGCGCTGGCGCTCAGCTGCCTGATTCTGTTCACCACCGAGGGCGGCACCATGCTGCCCTGGGATTCGGCGGAGTTGTGGTTCATCCTCGCCTTCGCCGTGATCGGCATCGTGGCCTTCATCTACGAGGAGAGCGTGGCGGCCGAGCCGATCATGCCGCTGCACCTGTTCCGCCATCGCACGTTCCTGCTCAGCTGCCTCATCGGTTTCTTCGTGGGTACGGCCTTGTTCGGTTCCACCACGTATCTGCCGCTCTACCTGCAGGTGGTGAAGGGCGTGTCGCCAACGGGCGCCGGCATGCAGTTGCTGCCCCTCATGGGTGGCGTGCTGGTCAGTTCGATCGTCTGCGGCCGTCTCATCAGCCGGATGGGTCGCTACCGCATGTTTCCGATCATCGGGACGTTCATCGCATCCATTGCCCTGATCCTGCTCGGTACGGTGAGCGATACCGATCCGCTGTATCTCATCTATGTGTACGCGGGTTTGCTCGGCCTGGGCCTCGGCATGGTGCTGCAGGTGTTGATCCTGGCCACGCAGAACAGCGTGGATCGGCAGTACCTCGGCGTCGCGACGTCTGGCGTTACGTTGTTCCGCTCCATCGGCGGTTCGATCGGCGTGTCGGTATTCGGCGCCATTTTCACCAACGGCTTGCAGTCGCGGTTGAAGGATGTGATGCCCGATGGCCCACGCACGCCGCGTTCGCTTGCACCGGATGCCGTGCGCGCGCTGCCGCCGGCCATCCACGAACGCTACATCCAGGCGTTCGGTTCGTCGCTGCACACCGTGTATCACGTGGCCGCGGTGGTGATCGCCATCGCTTTCCTGCTGGCCTGGTGGTTGCGTGACGTGCCGCTGCGCAAGACGCACGCTCCGGCTGCGGCGGCACCGGCCGAGGCCTGAGATGGCGCGGCGCAATTCCTTGCGCGCTGTGCAATTCCGGCATACATGCACCAATTAGGGTATTCGCGGCTCCGGGGGCACGTAGTATCGACAAGCCCCGGCGTCGTGAACGCCGCGTGGCAGATCATCGATTTCCCGTGCGATCAATCAACGTGCGATCAACCAAGGAGTTCCTTGCTATGAAGAGCAACGTTTCGCCGTCCCACGATGCATCGACGAAGACCCGCGCCTTCGCCCGCCTGAGCGCTTTCGAAGTCACCCCGGTTCCCGAGGATGACAAGGGCGGACTGTTCCTGACGATCTTTACCGATCCGGACCGCCCGGAACCGGAAGTCGGCATCATCGGGGGCTAAGCCCGCACAGTTCGTACCGACGCCCCGCCTACGCGGGGCGTTCTTTCAAGGAGGGAATGCATGCGTCGGCGTCCGTTGATCCTCGCTCCGTCCAGCGATCCGCATGCCTGCGCACTGGCGTGGGCCATCCGCCAGCAAGGCATCGAGCCCGTCTGGACGCCCTCGTTGCAGGCCGGTCCCGGAGTGCATTACGCCTTTCATATCAACGGCGACGAGGAATCGTTCCATGACTCGCTGCTGGGGGAGGATCGCATCAGCGCCGTATGGAACCGCCGCCTTCACGACCCCGTGCCCGACTGCGCGGAAGAGGACCGCAACTTCGCCACCTGGGAATGGAAGCTGTTCCAGCGCAACGTCTTCAACCTCGAATCGGCCTATGCCGCAGCCCTCTGGGTCAACGGCTTCGCGGCGGCCCAGCGCGCCGAGCAGAAGCTGGCCCAGCTCAGCGCATGCCGGCGCCTCGGCATACCGTTCCCGGAAACCCTGGTGACGACCGATGCCGCCGAAGTCGCTGCGGCGATCCGGCGCTGGGGCGTCGCCGTGTTCAAGAGCTTCCTCATTCACCAATGGGAAGAGCAGGCCACGGGCAGTATGCATGCCGTGGGCGTCACGTTGCTCAACGAGGACAGCGCGTTACCTGCGGACGCGATCGCCGTTTGCCCCGGCATCTACCAGCGTTACATCGAAAAACGCTGCGACGTTCGCGTCACGGTCATCGGCAAGCACCTGTTCGCGATGAGCATGGACCAGGGAGCGCAAGGCGCGTATGTGGACTGGCGCAGCCATAGCAGGGAGGCCGCGTTTCGCGCCACCGCCATGACGCTGCCAGGCCCGGTCGAGGCGATGCTGCGCGATTTCATGCGCGAGATGGGACTCGTCTTCGGCTGCATCGACCTGGTGGTCGACAAGCAGGGGGATTTCCATTTCCTCGAAGTGAACCAGGCGGGCCAGTTCCTTTTCATGGAAGACATGCTTCCGGCATACCCGGTGCTGCAATGCATGACGGAACTACTGATCGGCGGGCGCACCGACGCATCCATCGTCGGGATGGCACCGGTGTCGATGGACGCGTTCTGGCATTCCGAGAGTTACGCCGCGCTACGCGAGCAGGTCGCGGTGCAGCATCCCGAACGGCCGCTTTATTCATTGGAGTGACGCGGTAGTACGGATCAGGTTTTGGCGATGACGCGCTCGATGCACTCGACCAGCGAATCGATCTCGAAGGGCTTGGTCAGGAAGCACGAGGCACCGTCACCAAGGGCACGCTCCCGCACCGAGGCATCGGGAAAGGCCGTGATGAAGATGACCGGCGTGGCTAACCCATCGCGACGAAGGGCGGACTGGAGTTCCAGGCCGTTCATGCCGGGCATCTGCACGTCGGTCACCACGCAGGCGCTTTCGGCGGCCTTGCCCGACTGCAGGAATTCACGTGCCGAAGCAAAAGCTTCGACCTTGTAACCCATTGAACGAACTAGACTTTCAGTGCCCGTGCGCACGGCCTCGTCGTCGTCGACGACGCAGATCAGCGGAGCGATGGTCAAGGTGATTCGACTCCCGGGCGCCGCAGGATGGCGGCGCGCTTTCCTTCTAGACCCGGTTAGGGTCGCCGCCGCCCGGTCGCGTGTCTATCACACCATCGTGCTACAGACGGTCCAGCCAGGTTCGAATCTGGTCTTCCATGCGCACCAGGTCGGCCACGGAGCGGGCGCCCATCTTCTTCATGACGCGTCCGCGATGGATTTTCACCGTAATCTCACTCAGTGCCATTTCACCCGCGATCTGCTTGTTCATCAAGCCATTGGCGACCAACCGCATGGTCTCGCACTCCCGCGGTGTGAGCGTCTTGTAGCGCTCCAGGATGTGCGTGGCCTGGATGCGGGTCTCACGCCGGGTGCGATCTTGCGTCAGTGCCTTGCCCACGGCGTCGAGCAGGTCCTGGTCGCGGAACGGCTTGGTGAGGAAGTCCGCGGCGCCGGACTTGAGCGCCTGCACTGCCATGGGAATGTCGCCGTGTCCGGTGACGAACACGATCGGCATGTCGATCCCGGCCCTGGCGAGTTCGCCTTGCGCGGCGAGGCCGTTCAGCCCGGGAAGGCGAATGTCGAGCACGATGCAGCCGGCCGCATCCGCGAACGGATGCACCAGCAATTCGGAAGCGGTACCGAAGCCAAGCGTGCGGATGCCGATGGAATGCAGCAGGGCACGGATTCCCTCACGCAACAGCGAATCGTCCTCGACGACATAGACGATGGCGTCCGGCGCGGTGGAATCCTTCGTCACAAGTACCTCGATAGGGTGTATTTGAGCGGTTGCCATCAATAGCGTCCGCAGGGTTGCACCGTCGAGAGCATACTTTCGCCGTTCCGGCATGCCAACACGCATGATTGATCACCTATTTCCTGCCCGACGACAAGCATCGGTGAAGAAGGGCGCCGTGTCTTTTGTCAACGTGCTTTCATGGCAACGCCTTGTTGCGGTGATCGCAACTAACCGAACGTGAAGGCATACACCTGTATGCCCGGATCGGTGAATTCGATCTCGAACAGACGATCGGCAATGGGGCCTTGTTGACGGATCAACTGGTACATGCGCGGCGTCGTGACCGTCCCGTTTCCATGGTCGTCGACGTCGACGCCGTGATTGCCGCCGGGAGGTTTTCCGTCGATCAGCACCTTGTAACGCACAGGCTTTCCCGATGCGGAAGGCCCCATCACAAGGTGTACGTCGCGCGCGTGGAAACGATAGGCGATGCGAGCGTTCGCAACGCCCGACACCGCGAATTCCGGCTTCACCGTCCACGTTCCGCCGAGTGCCCAATAACCGGGCTCGAGTTGTGCCGGCACCGTGTAGACCTGGCTCCCGCGCCCGGAACCGCCCGTCGACGCGAAGCGCTCGGCGCGTGCGCTCCCCACATAGGTTTCGTTGGTACGCAGGTTGCTCCAGTCCGCCTGCGCTTCGGCGCCCACGGCCTTCACCGATGTCGTCGCCGGTGGTAAGTCCTTCTGACCGGCCTCGGTCAACAACTGGCGGATGATGGCTTCGGAGCGTTCGTACTCGCCTTCGCCGAACACGTGATGGCGAATCCGTCCCTGCTGGTCGACGAAGTAGAGCGCCGGCCAGTACTCATTGTTGAAGGCGCGCCACACCGCGTGGTCGCTGTCCACGGCGACGGGATAACCCGGGGCGATATCCTTCACGGCCTGGCGCACATTGGCCAGGTCCTTTTCGAACGTGAACTCCGGCGAATGGACGCCGATCACGACGAGGCCGTGATCCCCGTACTTCGCTGCCCATGCACGCAGATACGGAATCTGCCTCAACGAGTTGATGCAGGAGTAGGTCCAGAAGTCGACGAGCACCACTTTGCCGCGCAGCTCCGGTGTCGATAGTGCCTTCGAATCCAGCCATGTGGTCGCTCCACCGAGCGCCGGCATCGTGCCCTCCACGGGAAGCGTGCCGTCCGCCTGAGCCCCCACGGTAAGCAAGGCCATGCATGCGAGCAACGGTATCGTCAGCAAACGGCGAGGTTTCATGAGCGGGCTTCCGGACGGTGTCCTTCCATATGGCACGAAGCGAAAGGGGATCACTTGCAATAAATGATGACGCCGCCTTCCGGCGCCACCCCGGGGCAAGTTAACGGTTTGGTTCTCTCCGTCGGCGTAGCTTGAATAGCCCGTGTGGCGATGGAGTCCTGTCATGTCCCTTTTCGTCGTCGCAGGTTTCGTCAACCAGTTTGCCGCCGCATCCGTCGTCGACAAGCTCCTTTCACGTGGCGTGCACCGCGACCGGATCGCCACCACCGTCGACCGCTGCTTCGCGATGCCCACGCCGGTCGTTGCCGAGCTTGAAAAGCTTGCCCCCCATGCGGAAGAAGGTTCGCGACTTACGCCCGCCGATGCGGGACACGTCATGGTGGCCGTCGAGGTGGACGACGAGATGTCCGAAGACGACCTGTGCTGGTTCCTCGAAACGTCCGGCGCCGAATGCCTGAGCGTCCTGGATGAAAACATCGCCGACAATGCGGCGGTTCCGTCGTCGCAGGAACATTCCAGGCTGTCGATCGACGTGGAACGAGCTATCTGCGCCACGCGCCGTGGCGAGCCTTTGGGGCCGCATTCGCGACAGTGATCCATTTGCTAGGATGAGTTTGGGCGTAGCCTGGGCTGCGTCCCAACCCGTGCCCGAGGATCCTAGCCATGCAGAACGCACGCCGGCCCAGCCGCTTCGATTTCGCCGAAACAGTGAAACGCCTTCCGGACTTATTGAAGGCGCATGGCCTTGCACTGGTCAGCCGCGTCGATCATGCGGCGGCGGCCGCCTCGGTCGGCCTGACACTGCGGCCGACGGAAGTCTTCATCTTCGGGAATCCGGCGGTGGGCACGAAGCTCATGCAGATGTCGGAGACGATCGGCATCGAGTTGCCACTCAAGATCCTGGTGACGCAAGGTGACGACGGCCAATGCTGGCTCAGTGACAGCGACCCCGAATCGTTCGCGAAGCGATATGGCTTGCCCAACGAGGCGAAAGCCATCCTGCAGGGCATGGCCCGCGGCCTGGCGGTCATCATCGACGAGCTCGCGAAACCACCTTCCGACGGCGGTTGATCATCGACATGGTCCCGCATTTCACCGATCACGCCGCGAACGAACGTACTCATCTGGCCTGGGTACGAACCGCCATTTCGATGATGGCCTTCGGCTTCCTGCTCGAGCGTTTCGACGTCTATCTGATCTACATCACGCAGGTTGCCCAGGGGCCGCACCCGCCCTTGCACACGGCCGCATCGGAATGGCTGGGCCTCGGACTGCTCGCATGCGGCGCCCTGACCATCATCGCGGCGACGTTGCGGTTTTACCGCAACCGCCGGCTGATCCAGTCGGAAGACGTCGAAGCCTACGCGGGAGGCCCCCTGGTGCACGTCATATCCATCCTGCTCGTGGTGATGGCGATCTTCCTGGTGGCTTACGTCGCCAGGCAGGTGGCCTTGATCACCTGACGGATCAGAGATCGAGCTGCACGTCCTCGTCGGGCTGCGAACAACAGATCAGCACCACGCCATCGGCGGGCGGTTGCAGCGGGGTGGGGGAGTTGTGCACCTGGCCTCCCACCAATCCCGTTTCGCAGGTATGGCAGACGCCCGAACGGCAGGACCAGCGGACCGGCACGTCGCAGGCCTCGGCGAGATCGAGCAGGTTCTTGTAACGCGAGGACCATCGCACCGACAGGCCACTGCGGACGAACGAGATGACCGGCCCGTCGCCTTCCGGTCCCGGCGGCAGGTGTGGCGCGGCATTCGACTTGCCGATGATGCCGGGCCGCATGCTTTCGGCGCCGCCGAACAGTTCGGAAAGGATCTGCGGATCGGCGTATCCCGCCTGGCGCAATGCCTGTCGGGCGCCGTCCATGAAGGCTGCCGGGCCGCACAGGTAGAAGCACGCATCCCGCGGTATGCCCAGCGGCGCGAGCGCGTCGAGCGTGACATGACCCTTGAAGTCGAAGGTCTCGCCGGGACGGTCCGTGGCCGCCGGCTGGCTGTATGCCACGAAGGCACGCGCATCGGGAAGGCGCCGCAACAGGTCGCGCACTTCCACCGCAAACGGATGCTCGCTGCCGTCCCGTGCGCCGTAGACCCAGAACACCTTGCGCGGTTTGCGTTCGGCGAGGGCGTGGAGCATGGCCAGCAGGGGCGTCGCGCCGATACCCGCGCTCCACAACACCACGGGACGATCGTCGTCGACCAGCGTGAAGCTGCCACGCGGTGCACTGATCGAAAGCAGCGCACCTTCGCGGATGTGGTCGTGGAGGTACTGGCTACCCGCGCCTGTCGCGCGTTTCACGCTGATGCGGTACTGACCGGGTTGCGAGCCGTCGGATATCGAATAGCTGCGCAACAGCGGCGTGCCGTCGGGCCGGTCGATGCGAAGCGCAAGAAATTGCCCCGGGCGCGCGGGCGGAAGGGGATGCTCGTCGGTGGACGCGAAGACGAAGGACCGTACGCGGGGGCTCTCCATCCGCGTCGCGATCACACGTACCTCGCGAAATCCCGGCCATGCGGGAGGATCCTCGTTGGTTGAGGCCAGTCCGGCATTGCCTCCGCGCGTGGCGGGTGCGGCAAGCATGG
The DNA here is from genome assembly GCA_035603855.1 of Luteibacter sp. Classification (GTDB taxonomy): domain Bacteria; phylum Pseudomonadota; class Gammaproteobacteria; order Xanthomonadales; family Rhodanobacteraceae; genus Luteibacter. The sequence goes on from DATNJP010000248.1 coordinate 9,836, forward strand.
CCTTGAACGAGTGGCGCCAGCCCTCGCTGAGGGCGGGCATGCGCACCGCCCGTTCGAGCATCTCTGCGGGATGGTCGGAGAGGTAGAGCAGGGCATCCACCTCGGCCACCGTGAGCCCGTCACTGGCGTGTTCCTGCACGATGGCGTCGCCGGCGCCCAGCGTGCCCTCTTCAATGACGCGGCAGTAAAAGCCGGGGCGGTGATGGGCGACAAGCAGCGTCGGCATCTCGGGCACACCCGTGCGAATACCCACGCGGTAGCAGGTGACACGGGGCTGGGTCACTTCCAGCAGCACCGTGCCGATGCGGTAGCGGTCGCCGATGCGGACTTCGGCATCGGGCATCCCGTCCACGGTCAGGTTCTCGCCGAACAGGCCGTATTCCTTCATGGACCGGCCGAGGAACTGTTCCCAGTAGCGATACGACGACGTCTGGTAGACCATCACCGCGCGATGTTCGCCGCCGTGGCCCCCCAGGTCGCCCTGTCCATCGCCGTCCAGGTTGAGGCGGCGAGCGATAACCCGGCCTGCGACGGGCTCCTTCCAGATACCCGTATGCACGGTTTCGCCTTGCCACTCGATGTCGCGCGGCAGGCCGACGTTGACGGAAACCAGGACGGACATGGGACGAGCCTCTCGGGCAATAGGGGAAAAGCGGACTCCGCAGCTACAAGCTAGCGCGAACCGACCGGCGTAGCTTGATCGAACCATCGCTATCAGGCGAACGCCGATGAGCTCTCGCGCCCATGTCCCCGCGGTGACCTTCCACCGCTTCGCTGAGATTGACGGTCTCAACATCTTTTATCGCGAGGCCGGGCCAGCCGATGGCAAGGTCGTGCTCCTGCTGCACGGCTTTCCCACGTCGTCGCACATGTTCCGCAACCTGATCCCGGCCCTGGCCGACCGCTACCACGTGATCGCGCCGGATTATCCGGGCTACGGACAGAGCGACATGCCTGATCCGTCGAGCTACGCGTACAGCTTCGACGCGTTCGGAGAAATCGTCGGTAAGTTACTAAAGATGCTGAAAATAGAGAAGTACGCCATGTACGTCATGGACTATGGCGCGCCGGTCGGGTGGCGGTTGTTCCTGAAGCATCCGGAAGCGATCACCGCGCTGATCATCCAGAATGGCAATGCCTACGACGAAGGCCTGAAGGCGTTCTGGGATCCGATCAAGAAGTACTGGAACGACGGCAGCAAGGAAAGCCGGAATGCCCTGCTGGGGCTCGTATCGCTGGAAACGACCAAATTCCAGTACACCGACGGCGTGGACGATAAGTCCCGGATCTCGCCGGACAACTGGGTGCATGACCAGGCGTTGCTGGACCGCCCCGGGAATGCGGACGTGCAGATGGACGTGATGTACGACTACCGGTCGAACCTTCCGCTGTATCCCGCGGTGCAGGAGCTCTTTCGCAAGCACCAGCCGCCGGCCCTGGTCGTCTGGGGCGAGCGCGACGTGATATTTCCCGCCGACGGTGCCCACCCTTACAAGCGCGACCTCCAGGACCTGGAATTCCATCTCCTGCCCACGGGGCACTTCGCCTATGAGGACAAGGCGGACGAGATGCTACCGCTGATCCGCGACTTCCTCGAACGGAAGCTTCATGCCTGATGCCGCCTACATGCGGCGGAGGACGCCATCGCGCTTGATGTAGTGATGGAACAACGCCGCAAGCGTGTGCAGGAGGATCAGCACCGCGAGTACGTTGGCCGCGAGTCCATGCCAGCTGTTCACTTGCAGGATCGTCGCCATGTCCTGCTTGCCGGGCAGCGTCAGGACGTTGAACAACGGGAAACCGTGCACGTACGTGTTCGCGAAACCCAGGGCGACCACGATCGCCAGCACCACGTACAACGCGATATGGACGAAGCTGGCCGCCGCCCGTTCCAGCACCGTGCCGACGCCGGGTAGCCGATTGCCACGCCACAGGCGCCAGACAATGCGCGCCACGAGCACCAGCGCGATGCACACGCCCAGCAATACGTGCACGGACCAGATGTCCACGCGCACCGGTCCTCGCGGCAACAGGCCCGTGGTGCGGCCCATGATCCATTGAACGATCACCAGGATGGCGGTCAGCCAGTGCAGGATGATGGTCGGTCGGTCGTAACGTTCAGAAGTGGATTCGCGCATATCGACAGTCCAGGAGAATGACGTGTGTGCGCCCGGGAAGCCGTTTGGTTACTCGGGAATCGGGAACGTCATGTGGAACGTCGCCCCGGGGCCGCTGTTGTTCGACACGCTGATACTGCCGCCATGATGCTCCATGATCGTCCGGCAGATCGACAGGCCCATGCCCATGCCGTTCGTCTTCGTGCTGAAGAACGGGTTGAACAGGCTCTCGAGGTCGCCTTCAACGCCGGGGCCGGTATCGGCGATATCCACGCGAAGCTGCGTCGCGTCCATCTGGCGGGTGCTGATGCGCACACGGCGGCCGTTGTCGTCGCAACCGCCCATGGCCTGGATGGCGTTGTTGACGATATTGATGAGGAGTTGCTGGATCTGCACGCGGTCGGCGGCAACCTGGGGCATGCCTCGGTCGAGTTGCAGCTCCAGGAAGGTGCCCGAGCGATTCAGCTCCGCGCGGACGAACGCCACCGTTTCGTCGATGACCGTGTTCAGATCGACGAAGACCCGCTTCGGCGGTTCGCGGCGGGCGAGCGCATGCAGGTTCCTCACGATGGCCGTGGCGCGTTCGGCGCTCGCGACGATGCGCTCGACCGACCGGCGCACTTCCTCGACATCCGGCTCGTCGCGCTGCAGCCAGCGCAGGCAGGCGCCGCCATTGACGAGGATGCCAGCCAGCGGCTGGCTTACTTCGTGCGCGATGGAAGCGGTCAGCTGGCCCATGGTCGCGATGCGCGAGACATGCGCGAGGTTCGAGCGCGCTTCCTCCAGGCGGTCGGCGGCCTGCTGGCGATCCTGGATGTCCAGCGTGGATCCATACCAGCGAACCACGTTTCCTTCGGCGTCGCGGTGCGCCGCCGCGCGGGAAATGGACCAGCGATAGCCCTTGGTCGGGTTGCCCAGGCGGAATTCGTACTCGCCGTCTGCACCCGTGACGATCAGGCCCGTCCAGTAGGCGATGAGGCCATCGATGTCGTCGGGATGCACGGCGGCTTTCCAGCCCCAACCCGATGCCTCTTCCAGGGTCAGCCCGACGTATTCCAGATAGCGATCGTTGGCGTAATCGAAGTAACCATCACCACGCGTGCTCCAGATCATCGTCGGCAGCCGGCCGAACAATTCGGTGTCGGCAGGAGAAAGCGAATCGTGCGACACGTGGTGCCTCGTTACATTGCCCGGTCGTCGATTGTGCAGTACGGCATGGCATGTGTCATCCATCCGGATGGCCAGTGCGAACGCGTGGATTATTCAAGATATGCATAGCTGATATGGCTAAACACCGGCGCGCGGAAGCCGATACGGCATCACCTTGTCACGGATGCCTGTACGATGCGATTCACGGTGGGACGCAAGATCTTCGCGGCGATGAGTGCCGGTTTCCTCATCGCGCTTGCACTGGGTGGCGTGGGCCTGCTGGCCCTCACGTTCACCTTTGGCGATCTCGATTCGATGTTCCACCGGAACCTGCTTCCCGTGACGCAGGTAGGCCACATCCGTTCGGCGATCGCCACCGAGCGTGGCGCGGTCAGCCGCGCCCTGTTGTTCGGGACACCCGGCGCGGCAGATGACGCCCGGCGTCTCATCGCGTCGCTCGATCGCGATATCGACAAGCGCTGGGCGGCCTACCAGTCGGACCGCATGGCGTCGGTCGAAGGCACCGATGCGGCTCGGCAATTCGAGGACGCGCGGAATGCCGTGACGCCACTGATCACGAAAACCCTCGCCATACAGGATGAAGGGCATCGCCAGGAGGCGACCGACCAGGCGCTGCACGGCCTGGCTGCCGCGTTCGATGCGGAGAACGCCGCGATCCTGCGCAACGTGACCCTGGTCGAGAACATGGCTGGCGAGCAATTCAAGGTCGCCGAGGCGCGTCATGCGCGCACGTTCCGGATCAGCCTGCTGATCATCGTCGTCGGCCTCATCGTCCTGTGTGTCGCCGGCTGGTTGTTGTTCCGGGCCGTGATGACACCTCTGCGGGTGGCAAGCCGCCTCGCCGCCGATATCAGCCAGGGTACGTTGAAGCACACGCTCAGCGTGACGGGCGATGACGAGTTGAGCGACACGTTGCGCTCGCTGGCCACGATGGACGACACGCTCGCCACCGTGGTCGAGCAGGTCCGTGAAGGCGCGCGGAGCGTATCCATGGCGGCGGTCGAAATTTCCCACGGCGTCGACGATCTCTCGCAGCGCACCCAGTCGCAGGCAGCGTCCCTCGAGGAGACGGCTGCCTCGATGGAGCAGATGGCCGCTTCGGTCCGGCAGAACTCCGAAGGCGCGCGCACGGCGGAGACGGTGACCAAGGCATTGCATGCGGATGCGAAACGGGCCGCCGACGTGGCGCGTTCCGCCGAAGAGGGTATGCAGCGCATCCAGGAAGCCGCGAGCAGCATCTCCGATATTGCCTCGCTGATGGATGAGATCGCTTTCCAGACGAACCTTCTGGCCCTCAATGCCGCCGTCGAAGCCGCGCGTGCCGGCGAACAGGGCAGGGGCTTCGCCGTCGTGGCGTCGGAAGTGCGCCAGCTCGCGCAGCGCAGCGCCAACTCCTCGCGCGAGATCCGCAAACTCGCCACGGAAACGGGTGAAAGCGTCGCCGTCGGCGCGGAACTGGTGCGTTCCACCGGACGTTCGCTGGAGGGTATCCACCAGGGCACGTCGCGCGTCGCCGACATCATCGCGGAGATCGCCGCGGCATCGGGTGAGCAGGCTTCCGGCGTGGACCAGGTCGTCCAGTCGGTTTCCGCGCTCGACGAGATGACCCAGCAGAACGCGGCCCTCGCGGAAGAGGCGAGTGCGGCGAGCCGGGCATCGCTGGAGCGTGCAAGGGAACTCACCGAACAGGTGGCCTTCTTCCGCTTCGTCGGGCAGGGCGAATAACCCAGGCGTTGGTGCCATGCGGATGCCTGTACTATCCCGATGGCTCACGACGGGGGAACGGGATGCGTGGCTGGCTGTTGATCGCGGTATTGGCCGGGATGCCCGGCCTGGGTGTTCAGGCACGCTCGACGCCGGACCCGGCGCCCGTGGAAGCACGGGTGCCATGGGCACCGTCGGTTTTCACGGGCGGCGACGGGCGTCGCCACCTCGCCTACGAACTGCACCTCACCAACTTCTATAGCGACACGGGAACGTTGACGCTCGACGGGTTGGACGTGACCGCTGACGGCGGCACGCAACCGTTGCTTCATCTCGACGCCAAGGGAGTCGCCGCGGCAATCAAGCCCGCGCCGGACGAGGGGGCCGCCGCCACCGTCGAGGCCGGCAAGCGTGGCATCGTCTACGTGTGGATCACCCTCGCTCCCGATAAGCCCGTGCCGAAGCAGCTGCGCCACCACGTCGACATGACGGCGAAAGGCCATGACTTCGTGCTGGACGGCGCGGCGATCGACGTGTCGCCCATTCCGGCCCCGGTGATCGGGCCGCCGCTGCGTGGCGGCCACTGGCTGGCACACGAAGGGCCCGGCGCGTGGCGTTCGCATCACTGGGGCAGCCTGGTGGCGGTCAACGGGAACCTGACCATCCCGCAGCGCTACGCCATCGATTTCGTCGGCGTCGACGCCTCGGGACACGCACTGAAAGCGGGGGTGCGCGACCTGCAGGCGACGAAGTATGCCGACTGGGTCGGTTATGGCGCCGAGGTCATCGCCGTGGCGGATGGCGTGGTCGTCGCGTCACGCGATGGGCAGCGGGAGCATGAGCCGCTGAAGCCGCAGCCGGAACCCGATTCGCTCACCACGGATGGCTTGTTCGGCAACTACGTGGTCCTGGCCATCGGCGAGAACCAGTACGCCGGTTACGCCCACCTGGTCCGTGGCAGCGTACGCGTCAAGGCGGGTGACCATGTGCATCGCGGGCAGGTGCTGGGACGCCTCGGCCAATCCGGCAACTCGGCTGCGCCGCACCTGCATTTCCAGCTGGCCAACGCGAAGACCTTCGAAGGTTCCGAAGGCATCCCGTATGTCTTCGACCAGTTCGATGCCTATGGCGACGAGAGCGAAGGCCAGCTGTTCGGCCAGGGCGAGGCGTGGCACGCGACAGGTCCCGTGTCGCACCGTGCGCAACTGCCGCTGGACGGCACCGTCGTCGGATTTCCCGCGAAGTAGTCAGCGCCGCGTGGCGAGCACGCCGTCCAGCGCCAGCTGGGCGCTAAAGCCCGCCTTTTCCAGCCGCTTCGCCACCTCGCGGGGGACATCGCGGCCGCTGGTGAGCTTGTTGGGACTGCCCGTGTAGTGGAAGAGGCGGCCGCCACGGCGGAGGACGCGTGCCAGTTGCTGGTAGAAGGCCTGCGAGTAGAGCTCGCCGGCGATGCCGAAGCGCGGCGGATCGTGGAGCAGGGCATCGACCGACGCATCGGCGACATGGGCGATCGTCTCGGTGACGTCGCCATGCGAGAGCTGCAGTCGCCCGCCGCTGGCGACCGCGTCCGGGTCAGGCGACCACGGATTGAGCGTGCGCAGCCAGAGCACGTCCGGGTTTTTCTCGAAGGAATGGATGCGTGCGACACCCGCCTCCAGGCAGCAGGCCGCGAAATAACCAAGGCCGCCGCAGGTGTCGAGGACGACCTTGCCGCGCGGTTCGACCAGGGCCACCTTGCGCCGCGCATCGTCGATGGGCGACTCCTTCGAGGTCGGCAGCATCTTGATGCCGTCGATCTCGAATGTGGGTGCACCCCATGCCGTGGGCACCAGCTTGATCAACGATCCGGAGAATCGCGACACGGGTTCGAAGTCGTCGCCGTCCCAGTAGTAGATCGTGCGGTCTTTCAGTTTCGCCGGATACGGAAAACGCGCGTCATTCCACTGCCAGGCATCGGCCTGCAGAGAGACGACGCCCTGCGAGCGGCCGAGGTCCAGCGATCCCTTCCATTCGGTGGCGCCGGCGCCGCGCGATGCGAGCATCGCCTCGGCGACGGGCTGGGTGAGCAAGGGACCGGAGTAATGCGGCACGGGAATCTCCACTGAAAAAAGCGCTCCATCGTAAGGCAAACGCGCCGTTCCGGCCGACGATCTGAAGCCCGCGCATTTCGAACCTGCAATCTATTCACTTCCGGCATGGCAGTCGTGAGGCCACCATCTGTTCATTGGAGCGGTTCCGACGATGAAGGTTTTACCCCCCGTGGAATGCCCCGATTCCCACACCATCGAAGCAAGCGTGACGATCAGGCGGCCCGTCGGGATCGTGTATGCGTTCTATCGGGATTTCAATCATCTACCGAGCTTCCTGGGCGACGTCACGGCGATCGAGACCATCGATCCGGCAACAACCCGCTGGACGATCCAGGCGCCGTTGAAGATGGCGTTGCGCTGGACGGTCCGGGTGACCGAAGAGGTCGAGAACGCGCTGATCCGCTACGAGACCGTCGCCCATCCTCGTCGACGGATTCGCTGGGACATACATTTCACCCCCGGCCCTGGCCCGAACGAAACCACCGTGCGCGAGGCGATGCATGCGCCGCTCGGCGCGCTGGGCCTCGAACTCCTGGCCTGGATGGGCAAGCCGGCCGCCAAGGAAGTGGCGGCCAACCTGCATCGGCTGAAGGAAGTGCTGGAAACCGGTCGGGTATCCGACCGCAGCTACGCGGTGCCGGGAAAATTTCCATCGTCGGACCCGACGACCATCTGAGATCCAGGGGTTTCCATGTCTTTCTCTCTTACCGTCAATGGCGCGACCCATGAGGTCGATGTCGACGACGACATACCGTTGTTGTGGGTGCTGCGCGATGTGCTCGGCCTGACCGGCACGAAGTTTGGCTGTGGCGTGGCCCTGTGTGGCGCATGCACGGTGCACCTGGACGGCGTGGCGGTGCGATCCTGTGTCCTTCCTGCGCGTGCCGTCAGCGGCCGAGCCATCACGACCATCGAAGCGGTCGGCGAGACGCCGCAGGGGCGCGCCGTGCAGGCCGCGTGGCTGGAACTCGATGTGATCCAGTGCGGTTATTGCCAGTCGGGGCAGATCATGTCCGCGACCTCGCTCCTGGCGCACACGCCAAAGCCCAGTGACGCCGACATCGACGCATCCATGTCGGGGAATGTCTGCCGTTGCGGAACGTACAAGCGTATCCGCGCGGCCATTCACCGCGCTGCCGAAGGACGGGCGGAATGACCGGCACCCAACTCGACAGCCCAGGCCGTCGCGGCTTCCTGCGCACGAGCGCCACCTTGGGCGGCGGCCTGGTGCTCACCCTTGTGCTGCCTTCCGCCATGCGCTCGTCGTGGGCGGATCCCGCGGCTCCGGCGTTCGCGCCGAACGCATTCATCCGCATCGACCGCCAGGGGCTCGTTACCCTGGTCATGCCGATGGTCGAGATGGGGCAAGGCACGTACACGTCGCTACCCATGCTGCTGGCCGAGGAACTGGAGGTCGATCTCGACCAGGTGCGGCTGGAGCATGCGCCGGCCAGCGATGCCTTGTATGGAAACGCCATTCTCCACGTGCAATCGACCGGCCTTTCTTCGTCCGTACGCGCGTTCTGGACGCCGTTGCGCCAGGCAGGCGCGGCGGCGCGGATGCTGCTGATTGAAGCCGCGGCGAAACAATGGCGCGTCGATCCCGCCACCTGCAAGGCGCGCCACGGCGTGGTCTCCGATGCTTCGGGAAAGCGGCAGTTGTCCTATGGCGCCCTGGCAGAAGCCGCTGCCCGGCTCCCGATACCCCCGTCGAATAGCATCGTCCTGAAGGACCCGAAGGACTTCACGTTGATCGGCACGCCGGCTCGCCGGTTGGATACGGCCGGGAAGGTGAATGGGCAGGCGAAGTTCGGCATCGATGCCATCGTCCCCGGGATGAAGGTCGCGACACTGGCGCAGTCGCCGGTCTTTGGCGGCAAAGTGAAGTCCCTCGACGAAAAGGCCGCCCTGGCGGTGAAGGGCGTGCACCAGGTCGTGCGGCTCGAAGATGTCGTCGCCGTCGTGGCCGACCACATGGGTGCGGCCAGGAAGGGACTTGCCGCCGCAGCCGTGCAGTGGGACGAAGGCGAGCATGCGAACGTCGGCCACGAGGACATCGTGCGGCAACTGGTCGAGGCCTCCTCAAAGCCGGGTGTCGTCGCTCGCAACGATGGCGATGCGCAGAAGGCGTTGGCGAGCGCGTCGCAACGACTCGACGCCATCTACGAAGTGCCGTTCCTTGCCCATGCCGCGATGGAGCCGATGAACTGCACCGTCCACGTGCGCAAGGACGGTTGTGACCTGTGGGTCGGCACGCAGGCGCCCACGCTGACCCAGGGCCTCGTGGCACAGGTCACGGGATTGCCACCCGCGTCCGTGCAGATCCACAACCACTACATCGGTGGCGGCTTCGGCCGGCGCCTGGAGGCGGACGGCAGCGTGCTCGCCGCCAGGATCGCGCTGCACGTCGACGGCCCGGTCAAGATCGTCTGGAGTCGTGAAGAAGACATCCAGCACGACATGTATCGGCCGCATTATTACGACCGTATTTCGGCGGGGCTCGACGCCGGGGGCAAGCCAGTAGCCTGGACCCATCGCATCGCGGGCTCGTCGGTCATCGCCCGCTACCTGCCGTTCCTCTACAAGGATGGCTATGACTTCGACGCGGTGGAAGGCGCGGCCGAGCCGCCTTATGCGATCCCCAACATCCATGTCGACTATGTGCGCGTGGAGCCGCCGGGCATCCCCACCGCGTTCTGGCGCGGCGTTGGCGTGACGCACAACGTCTTCGTCGTGGAATCCTTCCTCGATGAGCTCGCGCACGCGGCCAAACAGGACCCCGTGGCCTATCGCAAGGCGCTGCTTGGCAAGAATCCCCGCGCGTTGGGCGTGTTGACACTCGCCGCCGAGAAGGCCGGTTGGGGCGCGCCGCTGCCGAAAGGACGAGGTCGTGGCATCTCGCTGCAGTTCGGCTTCGGCAGTTATCTGGCACAGGTCGCGGAGGTGGACGTCGCCGCGGACGGCACCGTTCGCGTGCATCGGCTGGTCTGCGCCATCGACTGCGGCCTGGTGGTGAATCCGGACACGATTGCCGCGCAGATGGAAGGCGGCTCGTTGTTTGGTCTCACGGCGGCGCTGTTCGGGTCCATCACGCTACGGAACGGTCGCGTGGAACAGAGCAATTTCCACGACTACCGTCCGATACGCATGAACGAGACGCCGCTCATCGAAACCCATATCGTGAAGAGCGCGGAGGCGCCCGGTGGCATCGGCGAAGCGGCCACCGCCATCGTCGCACCTTCCGTGACCAATGCGATTTTCGCGGTGACGGGCAAGCGTATCCGCACGCTGCCGATCCAGGCGACTTCATTGGCGGCCTCATAGAAGCGCCGCGCCGATTCCGCACGCTCAGCGCACGTCATCCCTCAGGTAAGCCGTCGCGCGCCGCAGGACCCCGTGCAGCCACTCGTGCGAGTCGTCGCCCGTCAGGCGTTCATGCCATAGCGAGGTGACGTCGAAGCGCTTCGTCGCATAGGGAAGTTCGTGCACGCCGATCGCATGCGTTTGCGCGAGAACCGTGGCCAACGGCCGGGGAACGATGGCCGCCAGCGTCGCGTCTTCGACGAGGAGCGAGGGGATCACCAGGAAGTGGGGGAGGGAGACCGCGATGCGTGTCGCCTTCGGGCAACCCGAGCAGGCGCGTTCGAAGGACAGCCTGTCGTACATCTCGGATCGTCGCGCCAGGCCGCGTTCGGAGATGTATCCATCCACCGCGCCTTCCGGGTCACCACCCAATGAAACGACGATGAGGGACAGTTCCGTAAGATCCTGCATGGTCATCGCGTCCCGCGGGCGCGCCGTGCCGGTGATCAGTACATCGTCGTAGTCGAACAGGCAGTCCGTATGAAATCGCGAAGGCGCCGTCGAGAACGTTCCGATGGCGACGTCGATACGGCCCAGGTCGAGTTGTTCCGCGAGGTCGATGCGCGTCGATGGCCGGATGACGATGTCGATGTGGGGTGCCTCGGTCGCAAGGATCCTGAGGAGACGTGGCACCACGACGGTCGTCATGAAGTCGCTTGCGGCGATCGTAAACACCTTGTTCGACGAGGCGGGATCGAACTTCTGCAGACCGATCGTCGATTCCAGCGACGCCAGGGCCTGCCTGACTGGTTCAGCGAGGGCCAGCGCCCGCGCCGTCGGCTGCATGCCCGTAACCGTCCGCACGAAGAGCTCGTCGTCCAGTGTTTCCCGCAGGCGCTTCAGTGAATGACTCACCGCGGACTGGCTGAGGAAGAGTTTATGGCTCGCGCGCAGGACGCTGCGCTCCTGCATCACCGCATCGAAGACACGAAGCAGGTTGAGATCGAAGTTACTGAATGTGCCCGTCATGCGTGGATCCGGCTCGCTTCATGAATTGCATCGGATGCATGTCGGACCTGAAACCGTTTCACTTCCCTGCCGCCCGATGCACGCCGATCATGGGGGATGGTAGTCGAAGCCCTCCGGGGAAACCTTGTGAATAATCTTCGCGCCGTCACCACGGAGTCGATATGCTCGATCTGAAACTCACTCTCAAACGCGCGGAAGAGCGTGGCGTGGCCGTCGCGCACTTCAACGTGTCCGACCTGGTCGTGCTGAAAGCCGTGTCGTCGTCGGCCCGTGAACTGGGCTTTCCCGTCATCGTGGGTGTCTCGGAGGGCGAGCGTGAGTTCGTCGGCGTCCGCCAGATCGCCGCGCTGATACGCAGCCTTCGGGAAGAGTTCGACTTCCCGATCTTCCTTAACGCGGATCACACCCATTCCCTCGCGAAAGCGATCGAAGCGGCCAAGGCGGGTTTTGACGCCGTCGCCTTCGATGGCTCCGCGATGCCGCTGGAAGAAAATGCCAGCAAGACCCGTCAGGCCGTCGAGGAACTCAAGTCGATCAATCCCAGGATCCTGGTCGAAGGCGAGATCGGCGACATCGGCTCGGGGTCGGAAATCCACGACAAGGCGCCCGACCTGTCGAAGAGCCTGACGACACCCGAAGAGGCCGCGCAGTTCGTCGAGTCCACGGGCGTCGACATCCTGGCCCCCGCCGTGGGCACGCTCCACGGCATGTTCCGCCTCGCTCCGGGGCAGGCGCCTCCGCACCTGGACATCGACCGCATCGGCAGGATCAAGTCG
>DATNJP010000249.1:0-4079 GCA_035603855.1 Luteibacter sp.
AGCGCACCGGCGCCGCGCGCGGTGGATTCATAGGCGGCGCGCAATGCACCCGCCTTGGCGCGATCGTCCTGCGGGGCGGGCGCTGTAAGCTCGAACAGCACTTGCCCGGCCGTAACGCTCGCACCGTCGGTCACGTTCACCCGCTCCATCCTCGCGGGGAACGGCGTGAACACTGGTTGCTCGAAGCCCGCTTCAACGACACCCTCGCCGCTGACGCGCGACGACCACGGCACCAGCAGGATCAACGCGAGTACGCCCAGCACCGCGAGCCAGCGCACGAGCACGGAGCGCCGGATTTCAGCGCGGCGCATCCACCACACACGCACTTCGTTGAGCATGGGTTTCACCACGAATGTCACGATTTCCACCAGGAAGAGAATGAGGCCCATCGCCTTGAAGAAGGCGTGGTAGACGACCACGGCGATGCCCACGAACAGCGTGAGGCGATACAACCAGGTCGCGAACGCGAAACCGGTGAGGAACCCCGCGAAACGCGGCGAAACCGCATCCGGACGAGGGTCCTCGATGCCAAGCAGCCTCAGTCGTACCCAACGCTTCGCCCAGCGCCCGGCACGCTCGTGCAGGCCGGGATAATCGAGCGCGTCGGCAAGAATGAAGTACCCGTCGAAGCGCATGAAGGGACTGGCATTGACCGCCAGCGTGAGCACCCACGCCGTCGTGCCGAGGAAGAACAACGCGTTCTTGAAGTTGCCCTCGGGGGCGAACGACCACAGCAGCGTGCACCACGCGGCCAGGACCAGCTCGGCCATGACGCCGGCCGAGGCGATGGCCAGACGGCGTCGCGAGCCTTCGAGCTTCCAGCTCTCGCCCGTATCGGTGTATGCCATGGGCCACATCACGAGCAGCGCCACGCCCATGTGCCCCACGCGCACACCAAAACGTGTCGCCATGAACGCGTGACCGAACTCATGCCAGCACTTGGAAAACACCAGCGCGCCGGCGAAGGCGAACACGCCGTCCCAACTCAGTGCGCCGCGCAGGTTCGCCTGCACGGTGTCCCACTGGCGTGCGGCCAGCAACAGGCCCAGCACGGCGGCGACGAACGTCGCCACAAGGAAACGCATGCCGAACATCCAGCGCACGTAGGGCAAGGCGCGACGCAGGAATCGCTCCGGCCGAACGAGCGGAATGCGGATGAAAAGGTAGTTCTGCAACAACCAGTGCAGCACCGACGTGTCGTGCTTTGGCTGGGCGGCACGTGTCAGCTGCTGCCGCTGGAGGAAGCGTGCGAAATCCAGCACGTCGTCGGCATCGGGGGCGAGCGTCGTCGTCGCGGTCACCGCCGCGGCGATGCGCGATGGTTCGCCAAGCCCCCAATGGCGGAGAATCTCGAACTCGAGCCAACCGATGCGGAAGAACTGGTTGCGCACGGGATCGGACAGATGCCAGGCAGGCGACCCGTCACGATTACGGCCCGCCGGATGGATCTTCAGCTCGTCGCGCAACGCCGGCCACGGCGGTGCCGCCGCAGCCATCGCCACCGCCTCGGCGAGGGCGGACATCGCTTAGAGGCCCATCCACGCGCGCACGGTCGCCAACGGGCGCCGCAGCATCAGGTAGCCCAGCACGCTCCAGCGGCCGGAGACGCGCGCCGTGCCCTGCAAGCCGATGCGCGCCGTGGCGGGTGTGCCCGTAACGGTACCGCGCAGCAGATAGCTCGCCACGCCGTTGGGCGCTTCCACCGACTGGTAGCCGGCGTAGTCGAGCCGCGCGTCGAGCGGATCGAGCGGCGCCACCTTCAGGAATACCGTCATCGGCGCGCCCGAAGCGAGGTTGGTCGCCTCACCCACCGGCGCCCAGGCGCGCACGCCGAGTGCGTGCGGATCGGCAAGCAGGCCGATGCGCTCGCCCGTCTGCACGGGACGCCCCGCCCAGTCATCCGGATCGGAATAGACGAAGACGCCATCGGCCGGCGCGCGGATGGCGAGCTTGTCGACCTCGCGCTGCAAAGAGTCGACGTCGACCTGGCGCTCGCGCCACTTGCCTTCGGCAAGGCCGAGGTCGGCCTTCGCGTTCTGGCTCTCGATGGCCTGCTGCGCGGCCTGGTGCATTTCCGTGTTGGCCGTCGCGAGTTCCGCCTGGGCCACGGCCAGTTTGTTGCGCAGCGTGGTGTCGTCCAGTTCCGCCAGCACGTCCCCTTCCTTGACGGGCGAGTTCGGCAGGATCGCCATGCGATGGATCACGCCCTCGCGTGGCGAGGCGATGACCTGGCTGCGCGTGGAGATGATCTCGGCGGGCACGAGCGTGTACTCGCGCACGGGAATCAACAACGCGATGAATACCACGGCGAGTGCATAGCGCAGGGTTCGCCCACGCGTCGCCTTCCGCCATGCGGTCTGCCAGCGCGACGGCCGCGCCACCAGCGACCACCACGCGTACCCCAGCAGGCTGCCCAGTTGCAGCAAGGCGAACTCGGCGCTGTCCGGTGTGAGCGTCGTGGGCCATGCATCGTCACGGGCGAGAAAGAGCAACGCGCCCACCGAGCGATCTGGTCCGGCCAGGGGCAATACCCAGACGTTGGCTGGCAGCCACTCGCCCCACTCCGCCGCAAGTTGCTCGCCGATCATGTCGTTCGAGAGCGGCAGCACGCGCGTACCCTGAGGTAACGAGGCAAAGCGCTCGGCGACGCGGCGAGCCACCGCGGTCAGCCACAGGGCGTAGGGGGTGTTCGGATCCGGATCGGCAAGCCCCGAATGTGCGGCGAGCTTCGGCCCGCGCGCGCTCGAGAGGGATCCCAGCGCAGCCTGCCGATAGTCGACGAGCAGGCGCGCTTCATTGCATGCGATGAAGCCGAGTTCGGCGGCGTTGGTGGCGGCTTCAACGCGCCCTGCGAGCGCGTAGAACCGTGACGACGCGTTCGCGCCGCGGACATCCTGTGGGTTCATCGGCTCAGCTCTTCGCGCTCGCGGCCAGCTTGGCCGGTGCCGCGCGTCCGCTCATGCCGGGTAGCACGCGACTGGTGTCGCCTTCGAACTCGGCCTCGATCTCGATGGTCTGGCTGACGGCGTCAACGCGCCCGCTCAACCGTGACACGGTGAGCAGATAGCTCGCACCGGTCTCGTCCACGGTCGCGTCGAGGTGCGCGCCGGGCTTCAGCCAGGCGATCCAGCTCGAAGGTACGTTGAGGCGGGCTTTCGGCGTGCCGGTGCCGACGAGGTCGATCACGGGCGCGCCGGGTGCGACACCCTGCCCTTCCTTCACATGCACGCGTGCCACGCGGCCGTCGAACGGCGCGACGAAGCGGCACTGCGCAAGCTGCGCATCGAAGATGCGTTCCTGGCTGCGCGTACGGTTGACGTCGGCGGCGGTCAATTCCACTTCGAGCGCCGCGGCTGAATCCAGTCCCTGCAACTTGGCCTTCGCCTCGTAGCGAAGCTGCGCCGCCTTGAACTCGGCATCGGCCGAGGCGCGACGTGCCTCGATGTCGCTGCAATCGAGCGACACCAGCAGCTTGCCCTTGGTGACGGTGTCACCCAGTTGCGCGTAAACACGGGCGATGCGCCCACCGGCCACGGCGGACAGCGGGCTTTCCTGCGCTGCCACCACGAGGAAACGCACGGGGGCCTGTGCGCCACTCGCTGCAGGAGCGGCAGCGGTCTGGGCTGCCACGGCGGCACCCCAGGCCATGGCGAGCAGACCCACGAATCCCATCGACTTCTTCATGATGCTCACTGCTTCTCGACGGCGGCGGTCTCGGGCGCGGCGGCCAGGCGGCGAACCGCATCCATGACCGACAGCGTGGCGGCCTCGGCCAGTGCGACGACCGAACGCGTGGTTACGTCGTCAGGCAGATAGCTCAGGTAGCTCTGCGTGAGCAGGCGCTTGCCGGCCGTATCCTGCACCGTCACGTCCCACTTGGCGCGCGTGGACGTCTTGCCCGGCGCGGCGCTGTAGTGCAGTTCCACGGCAAGGCTGTCACCGCCGTTTCCGAGCGTGAGGTGGTTACCCGTCATGACCTTGCCGACCGCGCTGCGCACGGCCTCGCCATCGACGCGCTCCGGCAGGCCCGACACGCTGAGCTGGATCGGACGATCCACCGTCGCGACATCGGCGCTCTG
>DATNJP010000250.1:0-3119 GCA_035603855.1 Luteibacter sp.
CGTGCGCATGAGCGGACTCGACGCGGCCACCCTGCCCTGCGTCTTCGCCTCGGCGCACGGCGACCAGGTCATCACCGATTACATGTGCGAGACGCTCGCCGGCGTACCCACCGAATTGTCGCCGACGAAGTTCCATAACTCCGTGCACAATGCGCCCGCGGGCTACTGGACCATCGCCACCCATTGCCACGCGAGTTCAAGCGCTGTCTCGGGTGGTGAGGATGTCTTTGGCGCCGGACTACTCGAGGCGGCGACGCTCGCCGTGGCGGATGCGCGGGACGTCCTGCTGGTGAGCTACGACATCGCGGGCACCGGCCCGCTGGGTGGCATGACCAGCACGACCGGCCCGTTCGCGGCGGCGCTGGTGCTCTCGCCGCACGCCCATGGCGCCGCCGTGCGCCTCGACATCTCACCCGAACCGGGCAACAGCGCGAGCGAAGCCTCTGGCGACCGCTGGCTCGACGACATCGCCGCCAGCAATCCTTCCGCGCGCGCCGTGCCGCTGATGCACGCGCTTGCGCTTACGCGGCCCACGGCCTTGCGGGTGCCCGCCGCACGTGGCCTCGATCTCCATATCGATATCGAGGTTCCCGCGTGAACGCGGCGGCGCCCCGCTACTGCATCCTCATTCCCTGCCTCAACGAGGAGAAGGCGATCGGGAAGGTAGTGGGCGAGGCGCTGCAGACCGGGCTCCCGGTGATCGTCGTCGACGACGGCTCGGACGATCGAACGCCGGATATCGTCCGCGCGTTGCCCGTCACCCTGCTCCGGCATGAGGTCCGCCGTGGGAAGGGTGAGGCCTTGCGCACGGGTTTTCGCGAAGTGCTGCGCCTGGGCTACGACGCCGTCGTGACGATGGACGGCGACGGGCAACACAGGGCGTCGGATATTCCCGCCATCCTCGAGGCCAGCCAGCGCTTTCCCGGCAGCATCGTCATCGGTGCGAGGTTGCTGGAGCGCGAACAGCAGCCCCCGGGACGACGTCGCGCGAACGCCGTGGCCGACTGGGGCATCTCCTGGGCGTGTGGCAGGCCCATCGCCGATACGCAGAGTGGCCAGCGGCTCTATCCGCGCGAGACACTCGATCTGGTCGACCTGCCCGCCGAGCATTTCGTCTTCGAGGCCGCCGTGTTGATCACGGCGTGCCGCGAACGGGGCATCGGGGTGGTATCGGTGCCCATCGCGTCGCGCTACCAGGGCGAGTTCCGCCTGAGCCATTTCAATCCCGTGCGCGACGTCACCCGCATCACCCTCTACACGATCGGGCGCATCTGGCATTACGGCAGTGTCATCGCCTGCTATCGTCGGTCGCGCACGACGCCGACGGTCGTCGACGAGCACGAAACAGGACACACGGCACACTGACACAGAGCGCGAGGTCGAACCGATGGATCGAACACCATACGACGCCGTCATTCTCGGGGGAGGCCTGGCCGGGCTGACCCTGGCGATGCAATTGAAGGGCGAGTATCCCGACATGGACATCGTCGTGCTCGAACGGCAAAGGCGGCCACTGCCCGAAGCGGCGCACAAGGTGGGCGAATCGACGGTCGAGATCGCCGCGCATTACTTCGCCGACACGCTCGGCCTGCGCCCACATCTCGAGGAAGCGCATATCCGCAAGTTCGGCTTTCGCTTCTTCTTCTCCGAAGGACGTGACGATCTCGCCGATGTCACCGAGCTGGGGGTGAGTGCGGTGCTGCCGACGCCCAGCTACCAGATCGACCGCGGCATCCTGGAAAACTTCCTTGGCGAGGAAGCGCGGCGGCGTGGCATCGATTTCCGCGAAGGCGTGACCGTGAAGGGTTTCGACATCGGCAGCGGCGATGCGTTGCACACGGTGCGTTTCGGCTCGACCGACGGCGAGGCTACCCTGCAGGCGCGCTGGCTCCTCGATGCGTCGGGCCGCGCTGGCCTGATGCGCCGCAAACTCGACCTCACCCGCGACAACGGACACCACGCCAACGCCGTGTGGTTCCGCATCGACGACCGCCTTGAGATCGACGGGTGGTGTGGTGATGCCGAGTGGAAGGATCGTTGCCACCCGCCCGAGCGCTGGCGCTCCACGAATCACCTTTGTGGCCCGGGTTACTGGGTGTGGCTGATCCCGTTGTCCTCGGGCGCGCATTCGGTCGGCATCGTGGCCGATGCCGCGATGCACCCGCTGGAAACGATGAAGACCTTCGACCTCGCCCTGGCGTGGCTGGGGGAACACCAGCCGGTAGTCGCGCGGCACGTGGCCAGCCGGCGCGACAAGCTGCTCGACTTCGCATTCTTCCGGCATTTCTCGTATAGCTGCGCGCGGATGTTCTCCTCCGATCGATGGGGACTGACCGGCGAAGCCGGCGCCTTCCTCGATCCGTTCTATTCGCCGGGCAGCGACTTCATCGCCATCGCCAACACATACATCACACTACTGGTCGGGCTGGATCGTCGCGGCGAAAAGCTGGCCTCGCATGCACGGCACTACGAAAGGCTGTTCTTCTCGTTCTACGAAGGCACGTTGCGCATGTACCGCGGGCAGTACAACCTCTTCGGGGATCCCGAGGTGCTGCCGATCAAGGTCATCTGGGATTACGCGTATTACTGGGGTGTGCTCTGCCAGATTGTCTTCCAGAAACGCCTGGGCGATGCCGCGTTCATCACGCGCATGGGCCCCGAGTTGATCGAGGCGACCGACCTCAACACCGAGATGCAGGCGTTCTTCCAGCGCTGGCATGCCGTGTCCGAACGGCGCAACCGCCGGGCGATGATGGACCAGCGCGACCTCACCTGGTTCGCCGACATGAACGCGACGCTGCACGACACGCTCGACGATGAAACGCTGGCGGCGCGCCTGCGCGACAACGTGAAGATGATGCGCCTGCTGGCCGCGAGCATCGTCGAGCGCGCGGCGGCGGATCACCCGTCCGTGCGCGAAGGCAACGAGCACCTTCTGGGGGTCGAGGGCCGGCGAACCCGGCTGTTCGCGGAAGTGGCCTGATCGAACCCGATGCCGGGGCCGACCGTGTGTGTCAGTCGCGGTCCGTGAGACGGGCCGACCGCAGACTCTCCTGGTCGGCCCGGAGGGTGGCGGTCAGGCTCCTCATCAGTCCCCTTTCAAGCAGCCCCTCCGGGCC
>DATNJP010000251.1:0-3677 GCA_035603855.1 Luteibacter sp.
CGTGCCCGAGACGCAGCTGTTCGCGCCACGCGGCATCGACTCCGATACGTTCTTCGCCAGCGTCCATGTCGACAATCACCAGAATAACGCGCTGGCCGTCGCCAATGGCGAGGCCGACGTGGCGACCAACAATACCGCGGACCTGGAGCGCTTCCAGCAGCACTTCCCCGACCAGTACGCGCGGCTGCGCGTGATCTGGAAGTCGTCGCTGATCCCGCATGCGGTGATCGTCATCCGCAATGACCTGCCGCCGGTGTTGCGCGAACAGGTGGCGAAATTCATCACGGGCTACGGCAAGGGCAAGGATGGGGCGCGGGAAGCGACGAACCTGAAACTCATCCATGACATCAGCGGATTCGCACCGGCCAGTAACGCGGACCTCGTGCCGTTCGCCGATATCGAGTACGCGCTGGAGAAGCGCCGCGCCACCTCCGCGAAGTGGGTGAGTGAAGGCGCGCGCGACGCGCGCTTCCACAAGATCCAGTCCGATCACGATCTCCTGATCGCCCGGCTGCGCGGCAAGTAATAGACCGTAAGGCATAGGCCGCCAGGGTTAGCTCCCCTTGTCTATCGCGCCGCGAACGCGCGTTTCATAGATTCGTCATGAGACCCCGCGCCAGAAGGCCGTTCCATGACCGCGTCGCCGCAACCCAACGGCAGGCCCGCGCTACTGCGACGGCAGCTGATCCTGAAAGGATTGCTGCCGATGACGCTCGTTGCGCTGGGCCTGGCGGCGACACTCGGCATTCTGCACGTGCGTGCGGTCGGTGCCGAGGCGCATGCCGTGGCGCGCATCCAGGCCACACGCATCGCGGCATCCATGGGCGGCCTCTCCAGTGAAGACGCGATGCGTGACGCACTCGCTCGCGCCTTGTCGCGAAGCGCGCCCACGCAGCAGGTCATCCTGCATCGCGACGGCCTGCCCGATCTCGTCGTCGACAGTGGCCGCCGGTTGGGCTCGGGACCCGGCCTGCGCGTGTGGTCAAGCACGGCGCAGGGCGAACTGGAAACGATCTCGAATGCGTCGGCGATGTACGAGCGGCGACTCGCCGGTGGCCTGATGACCTTGCTGTTGTGCATCGGTGTGCTCGCCGTTTTCAGCGTGGCCCGGCGCATGATCGAACGCGACGCCGTGGCACCCATTGAACGCGTGCGTGGCCGCATCGACCAGATCCTGCATCCACGCGGTGCGAGGGCAGACGGCGAAGACTACGACGCGCTGCATGCGATCGACACGCTGCTCGATGAACTCATGGAGTTGCGCGCGCGGCACGACATGGCGATGGCCGATGCGTTGCGCCAGCGCCTGCAGGACATCGCGCGACATACCCGCTTCGTGGAACAGGTCGGCGATCACTTCCGCCAGCCGCTGCAGGCGCTCGCGCTGTTCGTCGCGGGTATGCAGCCCGGCGACGACCTGCGGCAGCGGGCGGTGCTTGGGCAGATGCGCACGAGCCTCGTCCGCCTCAACGAATTGCTGGAAGGCCTGCTCGAGATGGCGCGCTTCGATGCGGGCGCCGTCGAACCCGTCGCGGTGGACCTGATCGCTTCGGACCTCTTCGTGCGCGGCCGCGCGGCGATCGAGGCCGACGCGACCCGGCTCGGCGTGGAGGTGCGCTGGCGCGGCGGGCGAGTCCCACTGCATGCGGACCCGGTGCTGCTGGGCGAGCTGCTGCAGCGGCTCGTGTCCAACGCCATCCTGAGCACGCCGCACGGCCGCGTGCTGGTGGCCATACGGCGCCGCGGGAACGCCATCCGGCTCGAGGTGCGCGACAACGGCATGGGACTGGAACCCACGACCCAGGCGCGCGTCTTCGAAGAGTTCACCCGCCTGCCCGGCCACCCCGGCTACGGCCTGGCGCTTGCCGTGGCGCGGCGCATCGCGGACACCCTGGGCGGCAGGATCGGCGTACGGTCCAGCCCGGGCCGTGGCACGCTGTTCTGGGCCCAGTTCGAAGGGGCCGCGGTCGGAGCGACCGCACAAACTTTCGCCCTGCTCGGCCGCCACGCGACGCACTGATCGCGTTCGCGGACCTGTCGTCGGCGACCCAACCGGCGTATCTTTGCGAGAGCACAAAGACCCTTTCGAGGAAGCCGGGCGTGACGAGCATCAATTGGTCGGACACGGCGCCCATGGTGGCGTTCCTCGGCGTGTTCGCCGGGGCCATCGGGCTTCCCGTACCCGCGATGCCGACCCTCATCGTGGTCGGTAGCACGCTGGTGGCGGCGCGCGATCCCATGCTGATCATCGCGACCTTCCTCGGCGCCCTGGCCGGTGCATTCCTCGGCGACGCCGCGTGGTTCCTCACCGGCCGCCGCTTCGGTTATCGCGTGCTGGATGGCCTGTGCCGTGTATCGCTCTCACCCGATACCTGCGTGCGCCGTGCCAGCGGCTTCTTCGAGAAGCGCGGCGTCAAGCTGCTCCTCATCTCGCGCTTCATCCCGGGCCTGTCACTGGTGGCGATTCCCATCGCCGGTGCGGGCGACACGCGTTTCTCGCGCTTCACGTTTTACGACCTGCTCGGTGCGGCGCTATGGGTCTCGGTGGGTCTTTCCGTGGGCATGCTCTTCTACCGGCAGATCGACGCGGTGCTGGCGGTGCTGCGCCAGTTCGGTATTGGCCTCGCCGCGGCCGCGGCCATCGCCCTGGTGTTGTGGGTGGCCTTCCGCTACATGCGCCGCACGTTGCTGCTCGTGCGCCTGCGCAAGAGCCGCATCTCCGTCGATGAGCTGTCGATGCTGCTGGCGAGCGAGCCGGGCGCCCTGATCGTCGATGTGCGTTCGGCTATGAGCCGCCGTGACGACCCCTTTGTCATTCCCGGCTCCCGCCTGTTCGACCTCGCCACGGCCGACATGGAAATGGCCACCCTGCCCCGGCACAGTGCCGTGGTGATCTACTGCTCGTGCCCCAACGAGGTCTCCGCCGCCAAGGTGGCCGAGCGGCTCAGCAAGCTGGGGTTCTCCAACGTCCGCCCCCTGACGGGCGGCCTCGGCGCCTGGCGCGAGGCCGGACGAGACGTCGAAGCCATCATCGCCACGACCTGAACCGGCGCCCCGCTCGGGTTGTGCCGCCCGGGCCCTCACCGTAAACTTACCGGTTCCCGCGAGTGGGTCGTTAGCTCAGTTGGTAGAGCAGCGGACTTTTAATCCGTAGGTCGCCGGTTCGAATCCGGCACGACCCACCATTCGCTCCCTGTCCGTCCGACGCGCAACGCGCCATTCCCTGACGACAGCTGGGCTTTTTTCTCAAGTCTTCGGCCTCCGCCACCGGGTAACGTCACCAGACGTCAAGTTACCGGATAGACCTCCATGCATCCCCGGACCACACCAACCCACGACTGTACCGATGGCTCGCCTGTCGATGAACTGCGCACCGGTAGCGAAGCAAGATCGCTGCTCGAGATGATGTGCGTCTTCGGTGAGCGCATGCGGCACCTCGCCACGCGCACCGAGGTCGGCGAGATCGGCGCCCGGGTCGCTGTCATCGAAGATCGCATGGAACGGCTCGCGACGAAGGCGGCACTGGCCGTGTTTGAAGAACGCATGTCCCACACGGCCACGAAGACGTGGGTGCTCGGCGGTGTCATTACCATTCTTGCCGGTTTGCTCGGCGCCGTGTGGTGGATCGTGCAGCAGTATCTGGCACCTTTGCTGCGCGCGCTGCCTGCCACGTAACG
>DATNJP010000252.1:0-12713 GCA_035603855.1 Luteibacter sp.
GGCGGTGAGGCGTGCTTGGGAGGAGGTGGGCCGCTGCTGCGGCTCCCGTAAGAGCATCGCCGCTGAAGCGGCTCCCACAGGAGTGACCTTGTCGGTGTGGCGGCGTTCTGTCTTGAGATAACGCATACACTTCCTTCGGCATCATCACCGCCCCACCCCAGGGATCCCCTTATGTGCCTTCCCCACCTCCGCCCGTTGGCTGGCGGCATCCTCATCGCGCTGGCCTCGACGGCCGCGGCGCAGGATGCGCGGCTCGCACCCATCGTGGTCACCGCCACGCGCACGGCACAGTCGCCTTATGACATCCCCGCGGCCATCGACGTGGTGGCGACGCCGCCGGATGGCTCGCTCGACGTGAACCTGTCCGAACGCGTGCAGGCGATCCCGGGCATCGTGGCCCGCGACCGGCAGAACTATGCGCAGGACGCGCAGGTGTCGATCCGCGGCTTCGGTGCGCGCTCGACCTTCGGCATTCGTGGCGTGCGGCTCTATACCGACGGCATTCCGGCGAGCATGCCGGACGGCCAGGGCCAGGTCTCGCACTTCAACCTCGACTCCGCCGATCGTGTCGAAGTGCTGCGCGGGCCGTTCTCCGCGCTGTACGGCAACGCGTCCGGTGGCGTGGTGCAGCTCTTCACCGCCGACGGCACGGAGCCGCCGGAACTCCGCTTCGGCATCGCCGGCGGAAGCAACGGCAATTTCCGCAGTTCGGTGAATGCGCGTGGCGTGGATGGGCCGGTCGATTACAACGTCGACTTCAGTCACTTCCGCACCAGCGGCTACCGCGACCACAGCGCCGCGCGACGCGAATCGGGAAACGCCAAGATCGGCTGGAAGATCGACGACGGCGCGAAGCTGACGCTCGTGGTCAACACGCTCGACGTGCCCGGTGCGCAGGATCCGCTCGGCTTGACCAAGGCACAGTACAAGGCCGATCCACGTCAGGTCGCTTCGGTCGCGGATACGTTCAACACGCGCAAGTCCGCGGACCAGGAACAGGCCGGCCTGATCTACGACCAGCGTATCGACGACGCCAACAGCCTGCGCGTCATGGCTTATTACGGCCAGCGCAGCATCACCCAGTACCTGTCGATTCCGGTCGCGACACAGGTGTCGCAACCGGGCAACTCCGGTGGCGTGGTGGATCTCGAGAACGAGTACGGCGGCGGCGACGCGCGCTGGACCTGGCGCGACACGCTGGCGGGTCGTCCCTTCGAGTTGGCCGCGGGCGTGGCGTATGACAACCAGGAACAGCACCGCCAGGGTTATAACAACTTCGTCGGCGACGAACTCGGCGTGCGCGGCGACAAGCGTCGTGACGAGATCGACCGCGTGTTCGACTTCGACCAGTATGCGCAGGCGACATGGCGCGTAGCCGACGACTGGACACTGATGGGTGGCGCGCGGCACAGCGAGGTGCGCTTCCGTTCCACCGACCGTTACATCGTGGCGGGCAATCCCGACGACAGCGGCACGGTGAAGTACAGCGCGACGACGCCGGTGTTCGGCGTGCTCTGGCGCGCCGCGTCGTGGATGCATGTCTACGCGAACTGGGGCCGCGGCTTCGAGACGCCGACCTTCTCCGAACTGGGTTATCGCGCCGATCGCGGCCCCGGCCTCGCCTTCGACCTCAAGCCATCGCGCTCGCACAACGCCGAGCTGGGCCTGAAGCTGCGACCGACGGACCGCATCGAGGCGGGGCTTGCCGTGTTCCGCGCGGACAGCGACGACGAACTCGCCGTGGCGACCAACCTGGGCGGCCGCACGACTTACCAGAACATCGCGCGCTCGCGCCGTCAGGGCATCGAGGCGTCGTTCAACGAGGAACTCGCGCGCAACCTGCGCTTCATCGCTTCCTACACACACCTTCAGGCGACCTTCCGCACGCCGTTCCTCACGTGCGTGTCCGCCGGCTGCGCGGCGCCGGATACCCCCGTCCAGGCCGGCACGCGCATCCCCGGCGTGCCGCGCTCCACGGGTTACGCGGCGCTGAAGTACGGCGGCGAGCGTGGCTGGCAGGCGGGCCTGGATATGAATGCGATGGGCGCCACCTCGGTCAACGACCTGGGCACGGAATCCGCGCCGGGTTATGCCTTGTTCGGCCTGTCGGGTGGCTACGTGTTCGACGAAGGTCCTTGGCGGGTGAATACCTTCGCCCGCGTGGACAACCTCGCCGATCGCCACGTGATCGGCTCGGTGATCGTCAACGATGGCAACGGGCGATATTACGAGCCCGCGCCGGGACGCACGGTGCTGGTAGGCGTCGACGTGCGTTGGCGCTGAGGCAAGCGGCTGTCGCCTATCCTGAAATGGCCAGGCGCTCGGAGCGGTACAGCAACGCCGTCGCCCATACCGCCAGCACCGCAGCGACGAAGCCACCGGCCAGGCACATGCCGATCTGCCAGGCCGGCATGCCGTCGCCGCGCAGCAGTTGCACGATGCCCAGGTTCTGTCCCAGCAGCGGCACCGCGTACATCCACGGCTCGGCCCGCACCGGGATCACCGACAGCAACGCGCTCGGCAGCACCGGGATGATCATCAGGATCGACAGATAGGTCTGCGCCTCGCGATAGCTCTTGGCAAACGCGGAAACCAGCGACTGCAACTCGGCCAGCAACAGGATCAGGGGCAGCATCAGCAACACCACCTGCGCACCGAAGTGCAGCCCGAGATCCAGCGCGATACCGAGTTTCTCCACCGGGATGAACCATGGCGCGGTCGCAAAGGCCGACACGCTGAGAAGCAGGCTCACCAGCGAGAACGTGCAGATGGCCGCGAGCTTGCCGGCCAGCAGTTTCCATCGCGGTACGGGATTGACGAACAACGGCTCCAGCGACTGCCGCTCGCGCTCGCCGGCGGTGAGGTCGATGGCGAGGTACATGCCACCCAGGAACACGGTGAGCACGAAGAAGTACGGCAGGAAGGAAAACATCAACGCGGAGCGGGACTGCGATGTCGCCTGGTCGCGGTCGGCCACCTGCACGGGCCACGCCGTGGTCGGCGAGAGTCCACGGGCGATCAGGCGCATCGCACCTTCGCGCTTCCCGTAGCCTTCGACGATGTTGCGCACGCGCATCACGGGTGTCGACGCGTCGCGTCGCGACGAATCGTAGATGAGTTCCACCTGCACGGCTTCGCCGTTGTTCCAGGCCCTGGCGTAGTCGGATGAGATGCGCACGACGATATCCGCGCGCTGTTCCAGCACCGCGTTCTCGGGGTCCGGGATGCCGGGCGCGGCGTCGATGCCGGCACCCTTCAGCGCCGCGACGAGGTTCGGCGCCATGGCGGCTCCGATCACGGGCACGGCCAGCGGGCGATCGGCTTTCGCGAGCTCGCGATTGACCATCACATTCATCAGCATGATGAACATGACCGGCCCCAGCAGCGGGCCGGTAATCAATGCGTTGATGAGCGTGCGGCGATCGCGCAGGTTCTCGCGCACTTCCTTCCAGTACACGGCGGTGAACGCGTTCATGCGGCAAGCCCTTCGTCGGTACCGATGATCTTCACGAACGCATCCTCAAGCGTGGCTTCACCGGTCTGCGCAAGCAGTGCCGCCGGCGTCTCGTCCGCGACGACGCGGCCATGCGCGATCACCACGATGCGATCGCACAGTGCGGCCACCTCCTGCATGATGTGGCTGGAGAACAACACGCAGCGTCCCTCGTCCTTTAATTGGTGCATGAAGCGGCGCATGGCGCGCGTCGCCATGACATCGAGCCCATTCGTCGGCTCGTCGAGCAACACGTTGCGTGGGTCGTGGACCATCGCCCGGG
The DNA here is from genome assembly GCA_035603855.1 of Luteibacter sp. Taxonomy (GTDB): domain Bacteria; phylum Pseudomonadota; class Gammaproteobacteria; order Xanthomonadales; family Rhodanobacteraceae; genus Luteibacter. The sequence goes on from DATNJP010000252.1 coordinate 3,777, forward strand.
CGATCGCGGTCTTCACCCGTTGGCCTTGGGAGAATCCCTCGGTGCGCCGGCTGGCGATGTCGCGCATGTCCAGGGCGTCGATCAGGGCTTCGCGACGCCGGCCGAGCAGCTCCGGCGCCATGCCGTGCAGCCGTCCGAAGTAGTCGATGTTCTCCGCCGCGGTCAGCCGCTTGTACAGGCCGCGCGCATCGGGCAGCACGCCGAGCTGGCGGCGCACGGCGAGCGGGTCCGTCGCGGCATCCATGCCGTCCACCAGCACCTGGCCGGCATCCGGCTTCATCAACGTGTAGAGCATGCGCAGCGTTGTCGTCTTGCCGGCACCGTTGGGGCCGAGCAGGCCGGTGATCTCGCCGTCGCGCGCGCTGAAGCTCACGCCGTTGACCGCGCGAACCTCACCGAAGGCCTTGTGCAGGTCCTTGACCTCGATCATGGGGTGGCTCCGTTGAATCCGACGAAGACAGGCAGCGGCGTCAGGCGATCGAGGCAGCTCGTATCGAGGCCCTTCGCATCCGCCTTGTCGATGAAGCGGTCGAGCAGGCGTGGCATGCAGCCGCGCGCGACGACGTTATGGCCCTGCCCTTTCAACACGACATGGCGTCCGTTCGGCAGGCCCTTGACCACTTCGTCGCCGTAACGTGGTGGCGTCACGGGATCGAACTCGCCGGACATCAGCAAGGCCGGGACATTGCTCTTCAGCGGCTGGTGGAAGTCGTCCGGTCGAACGCCATGCGGCCATACCGAGCAGGCGGCGCGGAAGGCTTCGATCATCGTGTCGCCCAGGATCGTGTCCTTGTCCTGCGGACGCGACTGAAGGAGGTCGGCATCTTCCGTACAGATCACGGAGTACTGCATGCCACCGTCCATCGTGTCGCCCAGGTCACCGGTGAGCAACTTGGCCTGGCCGAGCAGCGGGCCGACATCGCCACGTGCCGCGGCGTCGATCGACAGGGGCAGCAGGGCCGCCGTCTCCGGCGAGTAGGCGAACATGCGCACCACGGTGGCCAACGAGTATTCGCTGAGCACGCGCTGCACGGAGGCGTAGTTCTGCGGATCGCGGAAACTGACCTTGTGCGGATTGGCGCGCAGCGCGTCGCGCAACTGGTACAACGTCTGGTAGGGATCACTGAAGCGCTGGCGACAGGCCTCGTCGGCCTCGCAACGGGCGAACTGTGCCTTGAGCGCCGCGTCGAGGTTCACCGCGAAGTCTTCGCCAAGCACCAGCGAGTTCGGGGCGATGCCATCGAGGATCAGCGTGCGCAGGCCTTCCGGGTGCCGCATGGCGTACTGCTGGGCCACGCGCGTGCCGTAGGACACCCCGAACAGATCGAACTTTGGCGAGCCGAGCGCACGGCGCGCGTCTTCCAGGTCCGCGACGGCGTCGGTGGTGGTGTAGAAGCGGACGTCGGCCTCTTTCGACAGTTGGTCAAGGCAATGCCGGGTTTCCTTGCGTACGGCGTCCGCGTCGAATCCGTGCGTCTCTTCCGCCCCGCCCGGTACGCCGGGCTCGTCGTCACGGCAGCTCAGCGGATGCGATCCGCCCGTGCCGCGCTGGTCCAGCAGCAGCAGGTTGCGGTGCGCCAGCAACGGGGCCATCGCGGGCGCGATCGCCGGGTAGCTTTCGGCGGCGGACTGTCCCGGGCCGCCGGCGATGAAGGCGACCATGTCCGGCGCGGGTACCTGTGCGCTGCTGCGCACGACGGCGAGGCGCAGGGCGATCTTGCGTCCGTCGGGATGCGCGCGGTCTTCGGGCACCTGGAACGGCGCGCACCATGCCGCGGTCGACAGGCCCGAATGCGGCTGCGGTAGTTCGCAGGGCTTCAGTTCCAGCGATCCGAGTTTCCATATCCGTGGCGGCGCGGGCTTCGTCGCTGCGGGCACGGTCGCGACTGCCGCCGCCGAAGCGTCATGCGATTCGGTCCTGTGGTGCATCCATTGCCGCCCCGAATAGGCGGCCGCGACGATCGCGATGACGATGGCGATCCGTGGCGCTCGTTTCATGCGGTCATTCCCCGGGCGTGAAGATGGATTCGATGGAAAGGTCGAAGAGCTTCGCGATCTTGAAGGCGAGTGGCAGGCTGGGGTCGTACTTGCCGGTCTCCACGGCGTTCACCGTCTGCCGGGAGACATCCAGCTTCTCGCCGAGATCGGCTTGCGACCAGCCCAGCGCCGTGCGTAGTTCGCGGACCCGGTTGTTCATCGGACGCGGTAATAGAACGTCATGCAGCACTTGACCGCGCCGTAACCGAACATCAGCACCGGCAGCACCCAGATTGCCACGGATTGCGCGGGCGGCGCCTGCAGCACGCCCGCATTGATGAGCATGCCGTACGAAAAGAAACCGAACCCCCCGATGGCGCCGCCGATCGAGATCGACTCCAGGTCGGTGCGCCGTTCCAGTTCGTCCTGTCCGCGAATCGCGCGCACCATCGCGCGGATGATGAAGGCGATGGGCAACACGGGGAGCAGGGTCACGGCGGCTCGTGCCACCGTTCCGTCCACCGACCTCAGCCATCGCACCGACAGATAGACCAGCAGCATGTAGATGAGCATGGCCGGAATGAATTCACGCAGGTAACGCTTGTGCACGGCACGCATCGCCATCCCCCCTTCAGTGCGCCTCGATGAAACCAGCAGTGCGTTCTGGACGTAGCGTGTCAAGCACGCTTGACACCATCCTGGGCCATCATCAGGGACCATGTCAAGCACCCTTTACACAAACGGTAGCCCAATTCGGCATCGTTAGGCCAATCCGGCATCCCCCCGTGAATTTCACACAGGGGCCAGAGGCGATTCCCCGATCCTTGCAACCGACGGAAACACGCCCTGCGGCGCGTCAACGAATCCGCGCCGTCACCAAAGGAGATCCGCCATGCATCACGTCGTCCGCCTCATCGCCGGTACCGCCCTCGCCACGCTGGCCAGCGGCGTTTCCATGAATGCCCTCGCCGCGACCGCGACCACCACGTTCAACGTACGCATCACCATCACCGCCGCGTGCGACATCAGCACCACGGCACCCACCGACGTGAACTTCGGCAGCCAGCCCTCCACCGCGATCAATGTCGACAACCAGGGCGCGCTCAACGTGAACTGCACGCCCAGCGCGCCCTACACGATCGCACTGGACAACGGCCAGAACGGCACCGACGCCAGCACGCGCAAGATGAGCAATGGCACGGCCCTGGTGCCTTACCAGCTCTACCGCAACGCGGGCCGCACTGCCGCCGACGTCTGGGGAAGCACCGCCGGCACGGGCGGCAATGTCTATGCGGGCACCGGTAGCGGCAGCGTGCAGAGCATCCCGGTCTATGGCCGCGTGCCGAGCACGAACTTCCCGGCGGGCAGTTACGCCGACCTCATCACCGCGACGATCACCTACTGACGGTGCATTCGTGGCCGTTCCGTGTGGCGATGGCCGGCGCGATGGCCACCGCGGCCCTGCTTGCGTCGGTGACGTGGGCCAGTGGGCTGCAGGTGTCGCCCATCGGCCTGCGACTGGCGGCGGCCACTCAGGCCGATGCGCTGTGGCTGATGAACACAGGCAACGACACCCTGCACGCGCAGGTACGCGTGTACCGCTGGACACAGGTGGACGGCAAGGACGTGCTCCAGCCTTCGCGCGATCTCGTGGTGAGCCCGCCGATGGTCACGATCGCGCCGGGCGATCGCCAGCTGGTCCGCGTGATCCGGCAGGTGGCGCCTGCCACGGATGGAACGGAAACCGCGTATCGCGTGCTGGTGGACGAACTGCCGGTGAATGCGGATGCGACGCCAGGGCTGAAGTTCGTGCTGCGCTATTCGATACCGGTGTTCCTCGCACCTGCCGGCGATCCGGCGGTGAAGGCAGTCCTTCAGGCCACCTGGGAGGAAACCTCATCGGGCATGGCGCTGCGCGTCCGCAACAGCGGCAACGGGCATGCGCAGATCGCCGACGTGGCCTGGCTCGGCCATGGCAACCAGCGAGCGATGCTGCTGCCGGGACTCGCCGGGTACGCGCTGCCCGGGGCCACCATGAGCTGGAAGCTGCCCGACAACGCACCACGCTCCGCCGGCGCGGTGCGCGCGAGGATCAACGGTGAGGTGTCCGAATCGACGCTGGTCGTGGACACGGGCCGCCGTTAGCGCCCTGGTACTCGAGGCTGGCGGCGTGGACGCATCGACCCGGGACGTGGAACCGGCGCCCCCACCTTCCACCGTGACGTCGCGCGTGCGCACGACGGGAGAAGACCTCTACCTCGAGGTGGTGCTGAATGGCTCGGCCACGGAAAAGCTCGTTCATTTCGTACGCCACGGCGACGTGCTGTGCGCCACGGCCACCGATCTGCGCGGGCTCGGCTTCGCCTTGCCTCCCGACGATGGCGAGCACTGCCTGCCCGACATCGACGGTCTGCACTACACCTACGACGTGGCACGGCAGCGGGTGGACATCGACGTACCCAATGCGCGCCTGCACCTGCCCACGCAGGTGCTCAACCGACCCGAGCGTAGCGCGTTGAAGGCCACCAGCGGTACGGGCGTCTTGCTCAACTACGACATCTACGCCGCGCATGGCGATGGCCTTGGCAACATCAGCGGTCTCGCCGAGCTGCGGGGTTTCAGCGAGAACATGGGTGTGCTCAGCAACACGTCGCTCACCCGGCGATACCAGACACGCGGCGAAGGTTGGCACGGCGATACGGTACGCCTCGATACACAGTGGCGCCTGTCGTTTCCCGACCGCGCGCAAGCGTTGACTCTCGGCGACACCTTCACAGGGTATCTTTCCTGGACGCGCGCGACACGCATCGGCGGTGTCGCTTACGGCACCGACTTCGCGCTGCAACCCTATCGGGTTACCACGCCATTGCCGCAGTTCTTCGGAGAAGCGACGGCGCCGTCATCCGTCGAGCTCTATGTGGATGGCATCCGCCAGTACAACGGCAAGGTGCCCGCGGGCCCCTTCCAGTTGACTGCCGTACCCGGCGTCGACCAGGCCGGCCAGGCGCAGGTGGTGCTCACCGATGCGTTGGGGCGGAGCAGTACGGTCACGTTTCCGTTCTATGCGGCGCGGCAATTGCTTCGCCAGGGGCTGGACGACTGGTCGGTGGAACTCGGCACCGTGCGCGAGAACTACGGCATCACATCGTTTTCCTATGGCAGCGCACCCGTCGTGAGCGGCACGTGGCGACATGGCGCCAGTGACGCCCTCACGATCGAATCGCACGTCGAAGCGGGCGACAGCCGGGGCACGGCGGGCGCAGGCGCCGTATGGAATCCGGCCGGAGCGCATGTGCTCAACGCATCGCTGTCAGCCTCGCGCGGCGGCGGTGCGCAGTACGGCGTCGGGTACGCATGGAACGGGCAGTACATGAACGTCGCGTTCGACACCTTGCGCGCGGACGCCACGTATCGCGATGTGGCATCCGGATACGGATCGCCACCGCCGCGCGTGAGTGACCGCGCGCTCATCGGATTCAACGTTCGCGAATCCAGTTTCGGGGCCAACTTCGTGCGCTTGCGCTACAGCGGCCAGCCTGCATCGCGTTATGCGGGGCTGTTCGCCTTGCGCAACCTCGGCAGCGGCATTTCGTTGAACGCCAGCTACAACCAGAACCTCGACGACGCGGCCGACCGTAGCGTCTTCATCGGCGTGACGGTATCGCTGGACGAACGCACGACCTGGAGCGCGTCGGCCCAGCGCGACCGCGACCGGAGTTTCGGTATCGTCGACGCCAGCCGGCCCATCGACGGCGACGGCGGCTTCGGCTGGCATGTGCAGGGACGCACCGGTGCCGAGGGTGGTGGCCTTGGCGAAGTCGGTTGGCTGGGCAATCGCGGGCAGCTGACGCTGGGCGCCAGCACGATGGGGCCGTCGACCTACAGTTATGCCGATGCCAATGGCGCCGTGGTGTTGATGGGCGGCCACGCCTTCGCCGCGCGACGCATCGACGATGCCTTCGCGCTGGTGACCACCGAGGGCACGCCCGATATTCCCGTGCTGCTGGAAAACCGCCGCACCGGCGTGACCGATCGCCGGGGCCTGCTCCTCGTTTCGCGGCTCAACGCCTACCAGGACAACCGCCTCGCGATCGATCCGCTGGACCTGCCGGCCGACGATCGCGTGCAGCGGGTCGAATCCGTCATCGCGCCCGCCGATCGTTCCGGCGTCGTCGTGCGCTTCCCGGTCAAACGCGTGCGCGCCGCGTCGGTCCTCCTGGTCGACGCGAACGGCCAGCCCTTGCCGCTGGGCTCACGCGTTGATTCGGGCGGGGGCGAGCCCGCCATCGTGGGATATGACGGCATGGTCTATCTCGACAACCTCCAGGGCAGCACGGCGCTCGATGTGACATGGCCGGACGGCCGGCATTGCACGGCGACCCTCGACTATCCTGCCAGCGCGCGCAACCTGCCTGAACTCGGACCGCTGGTCTGCCGGAGTCGCGCACCATGAAGTGGCTGGCGATCGTCCTCATAGCCATCGCCTCCCTGCTGGCGATGCCGCGCGCGCAGGCCACTACGACGTGCAGCATCACGAGCATCACCACGCTGGCATTCGGCACGGTCGATCCCACCGGAGGATTGGTCGACGGGACGGCGACGATCAACTACAGCTGCACCTATAACGGCGGCCTGCTGGGCGGGCTCTACGGCGTCTATGTCTCGGGCTGCATCGGCCTCGCGCCCGACGACCTCGGCGCCGTCTCGCCACGCACCATCGTGAACGCCAGCAGCGACCGCATGCAGTACCAGCTGTACAAGGATGCTCAGCGTACGAACGTGTGGGGCCCCGTCGGCAATGCCACGTACACGCCGCTGCCCTTCCAGCTCACCTTCACCATCCTGACCAATCCACAGACGCGAACGGGCTCCGTCACGGTCTTCGGCCGCGTGCCCGCGGGCCAGTCGACGTTGTCCAGCGGGCCGTACAGCGGCAACCTCGTCAGCGGCGCCAGCGCCAATGGCATCGCGTATCGCTACAACGAGGTGCTGCTCAGCCTCGGAACCTTCCCGACCAGCTGCCAGGCGGGGGGAGGCGGTGGCGGCAGCGCCGCCGGCCCGCAGTCGACCGTCACCGCCTCCGTGTCCAAGCTGTGCACGATCGCCACGGCGAGCGACCTCAACTTCGGCAGCGTCTCTGGCCTGCTGCGTACGAATACCGACCAGACCTCGCTCGTGCGAATGACCTGCACGAACCGCGCGGCGTACCAGGTCGGCCTGGACAACGGCAAGAATGCCTCCGGCTCGATACGCCGCATGTCCTCCGGCCTGGGCTTCGTCACCTATGAGTTGTATCGGGACAGCCAGCGCACGCTGCGCTGGGGAAACACCCTCGATACCGACACCCGGACCGGCACGGGCTCGGGCGCGGAGCAGACACTGACCGTCTACGGGCGGGTGCCGGCCCAGCCCGCCGCGCGGGCCGGCGATTACAGCGACATCGTGACCGTGACCGTGACGTATTGATCCGCGGTGGCATTGGAAACACGACAGCGCTACCTTTCGCCACTCAGGGTGGACAGGAAACGAGGACGCACATGGGTGGGGAACTGCATTTCGCGAACAATTTCCGCGACCAGAGCCAGCAGTACGGCACCGGCGCGGGTTTCCAGTTCGATTTCTTCTGCGAGTCCTGCAACGACACGTGGCGCTCGCCGTTCGAACCGTACCGCAGCGCGCAGGCGGCCGGTTGGTTGCAGAAGCTGAGCGGTGTCGCCGGCAGCCTGCTGGGTGGCGTGGGTACCGCGCTCGACGACGCCGCGGAAGGCTACGCGAAGGCGAACTGGGGCACATCGCGCGACGAGGCGTTGCGCCAGGCGATCGAGAGCGCCACGCAACATTTCCATCGTTGCGCCAAGTGCAGTGACTATGTCTGCGCCAAGTGCTGGAGCATCGAGCAAGGGCTGTGCTCGAAATGCGCACCGAACATCGAAGCCGAAGTTGCCGAGGCACGGCATGCGGGCATGGTCTACCAGGCGCGCGAAGCCGCGCGCGAGGTCGGCATGGCGAATGCCGCGAAGGTGGATGTGAAGAGCGAGAAGCAACTCGCATGCCCTGGCTGCGGCGCCGCGACGCACGGCGGGAAGTTCTGCCCGGAATGCGGCCACGCGCTGAAGCAGGCGAAGACGTGTGGTGGTTGCCAGTCGGAGGTTCCGGCGGGGAGCAAGTTCTGTCCGGAATGTGGTGTGGCGGCGGGCTGAAGGGTATCGCCGCTGAAGCGGCTCCCACACGGAGCTGGCGCGGCCTCAAGGTCTTGGCGGGTCTTGTTGAAGGGCATCGCCGCTGAAGCGGCTCCCACAGGAAGGAAGGGCTGCCACCAGAAAGTAAGGGCTGGCATGCATGTGGTGTGCGCCGGCTTTGTGTGGGAGCCGCTTTAGCGGCGAATAGCCGTCAGAAGGTCAACACCGCCCCCGTGCGCGCGCTCACGCCCGACTCGCCGTGCTTCCCCGCACGCATGCGGCTTGTCACATCCACGTAGGCGGTCACCCTCGTCCACAAGTGAAACCGCGCGCCGGTAGAAAGGTCGACGCCGCGCGCGGAACGACCCGTGGCGAAGCGTTCTCCTGAAAGCCGTACGGATGCGCCCGCATCGTGCGCCGCCGAATAATGCACGCCGACATACGGCGACCACGCGTAGAGAACATTCCCTTTCGGCATGAATGCCAGCTCCGCCCTGGCTCCCGTACGCAGCGTGGTACGTTCCGAAGCACCTACCCGCACGTCGACGCCGTCACGATCGGCGGCGCGACTGAAACGCAGGCGTTGCCATGTTGCGGACATGCCGGGCTCGATGCGGAGACGCGCGGCGGCCTGCCAGCGGTACGCTGCCGACAGCGCCGCCTCATGGGCATTGGCACGAAGACGTCCGAGCACTTCGCCGCGCATCGGGGTATGCACGTTCACGCGGTGGTGCGCGATCGCGTAACTCGACGTCACATGCCAATCGTTGCCTGTCGTCAG
>DATNJP010000253.1:0-20002 GCA_035603855.1 Luteibacter sp.
CGGTCGGCAGGGACGACCATGCGGGCTACGCAGGGAGAGCCGCATGAGCCGACGCCACACCGATAACCCGCTCGCCCGCTTCGCCCTGCGCTGTACCGCCTGGGCGGAGCGCTGGTTTCCGGATGCCTGGGTGTTCGCCGCGCTCGCGGTCATCGTCGTCGCGCTGGCGGCGCTGGGCATGGGTGCCTCGCCGGTGAGCACGGTGACGGCATTCGGCGATGGCTTCTGGAGCCTCATCCCCTTCACCATGCAGATGGCCTTCGTGGTGATCGGTGGCTACGTCGTCGCCACCGCGCCGGTCGTCGCACGCCTCATCCATCGTCTGGCCACCGTGCCTCGCAGCGGACGCGGCGCGATCTGCTATGTCGGCCTGGTGAGCATGCTCGCCTCGCTGCTCAGCTGGGGGTTCTCGCTGATCTTCGCCGGCCTGCTCGTGCGTGCGCTGGCCCGCCGCGAATCACTCCGCATGGACTACCGCGCCGCGGGCGCCGCCGCTTACCTGGGGCTGGGCGCGGTCTGGGCGATGGGGCTTTCCTCGTCCGCCGCACAGTTGCAGGCCAACCCGCAGAGCATGCCGCCGGCCTTGCTGAAGATCACCGGTGTGCTGCCCTTCAGCGAAACGATCTTCCTCTGGCAGTCGGTCGTACTGACGGCGATCCTCATTGCCGTCTCGCTCGCCCTATGCTGGCTCACCGCACCCGGCGAAGACGCACGCACGGCGGCGGATCTTGGCATCCATGACGACACGCCTCCCTCGCTTCCGCCTCGCCAGAGGCCAGGCGAATGGCTGGAATACAGCCCGCTGCTCAGCCTGCTGGTCGGCCTGCTCGGACTGGGCTGGCTCGTCCATGAGTTCATGAGCAAGCCCGCGATTGGCGCCATCGCCAACCTCAACACTTACAACCTGCTGTTCCTCACCGCCGGCCTGTTGCTGCACTGGCGGCCGCGCAGTTTCCTCAACGCGGTGTCGCGCGCCGTGCCCAGCACCACGGGGGTGCTGATCCAGTTTCCACTCTACGGCGGCATCGCCGCGTTGCTGACGCAGGCGAAGAACAGCGCGGGCGATACGCTGGCCCATCATCTCGCCCACGCCTTCGTGCAAATCGCGTCCACCGACACCTTCGCCCTCGTCATGGGCATCTATTCCGCCGTCCTGGGTTTCTTCGTGCCCAGCGGCGGTGGCAAATGGGTGATCGAAGCACCCTATGTCATGCAGGCTGCGAATGACCTCAAGGTTCACCTCGGCTGGGCGGTGCAGGTCTACAACGCCGCCGAAGCCTTGCCGAATCTGATCAACCCGTTCTGGATGCTTCCACTGCTCGGTGTCCTCGGCCTGAAGGCACGCGACATCGTCGGGTTCACCTTCATGCAGTTACTCGTGCACATACCGCTTGTGCTCGGCCTGTTGTGGTGGCTTGGCACGACGCTCACGTACATGCCGCCGGTCATGCCCTAGCGAGTGATCCATAAAGTGTGACGTGCGTCGCAATCCACCTCGGTACGACGCACTTTTCAGAATTCTTCGATGTCCACCCTTCGCGCTACTCCCTAGGCTTGCCATCCTCGTCCGCGGGAGAGCGCCATGGCTGGGCACGGATCGACCCGCATTCCCTGTTCGCGCAGACAGCGCTGGTGGGCGGCACGCATGACCACGGTGTTTGTCATCGGCATCGCCGCGCTGGCGGCCTGCCAGCCGTTCGGCGAGTCGAACGATCCCATCCGCGCGGCGGTGGACGAACTCGCCGAGCGCGACGACTGCGCCAGCCACGGTGGCTCATGGTCGATCGACACACGCCAGTGCGGTCCGGAAGCGAGTACCGCCACGGCGCCGACGACGCGGCCCGAGTGAGGCACCTCGCTTCCGGCGTTCCTTTACAGTTCGCGCAAGGCCGTCGTCACCGGTACGCGGGCGGCACGCAGCGCGGGGAACAGGCCACCGATGAAGCCGATGGCGAGCGCCCACTTGATGCCCGTCCACAAGAGCTCGCCGCTGACGTGGAAGCGGAACACCACCTGACTGAAGTTCGCACCTAGGGTGGACGCCGTGTAGCCGTTGAAGATGATCCAGACGATGCCCGCGCCGATCGCTCCGCCCAGCAGGGCAAGCAGCATGGTCTCAAGCATCACGGACACCACGACGGGCACGCCGCGAAAACCGATGGCACGCAAGGTGGCAATCTCGCGGGCACGCGCCTGGATCGCGGCGAACATGGTGTTGAGCGCGCCGAACACCGCGCCGATCGCCATGATGATACCGACCGTGATGCCCACCGCGCGAAGCACCTTGGTCAGGCCTTCGGACTGCTTGCTGAAGTACTCGCGTGTCGTCGTGACGTCCACCTTCAATCGCGGGTCCGCAACGAGGTTCGCCTTGAAGGCGTCGAACGCCTTCGGCGAATCCAGGAGAACCGTGACCGACTGCACGCTGCTGCCGCGGCGATACGCCGAGGCGACGCTCTGCGTGTCACCCCACAATTCGGACTCCAGCGCATCGTGCGACTCGAAGGCGCCGACCACGGTCCACGTCTGCCCCGCGAGGCGAATGGACTTGCCCACGTCCAGCCCCTCGAACTGGGCCTTGGCACCCTTGCCGACAATGAGTTCGCGCAAGCCGGGCTTGAAGGTGCGTCCCTCGATGATCTTCACCTGGTCGCGCAGTGCCCAGACGTCCTCGCTCACGCCGCGGATGGGCACGTTGGAGTCGCTGTTGGGATCGCCCTTGCGAGGGAGGTTCGCCACGACCACGAGTTCGCCCGAGGCAATCGGCTTGCCACTTGCGTCTTTCTTCACACCCGGCCCCTGCATCACGACGTTGGCGCTGTCGCGATCGAGGATCGAATTGAGTTCCGCCTGCGAACCGCCGCGCAGGACGATGGCGGTGTGATCGTTGCCGGTCGAACGCAGGGTCTCGGCGAAGCCTTCGCTCATGGCCAGCATCGCCACCAGCACGCCGACCACGCCGGCGATGCCTACCACGATGACAGAGGACGAGCCCAGTCGCTGGGTCAGCGTGGCGAGGCCCACCTTGGTGACCTCCCAGGTTTGCCGGCCACGCCGCGTCAACGCCATCCACAGGGCGAGCACCACGGCGAGGACGACGATGCCGGGCCATGGCAGCACGACCCAGATCGCGAGGAAGACCGCGATCACCAGAAGAACGAGGATGCCTGCACCGAATTTCTTTGCGGATTTCATCGTGCGTGTCCTCTCAACGTCCGGCGAGCGCGTCGACGATGTTCAGTCGCATCGCGCGGATGGCGGGCAATACACCGACGATCGCACCGATGACCAGCATCAGCACGATTCCGAGTATCCATGTCTGCGTTCCGATCGGCGGCAAGTTGAGCATGCCGCCGCTACCCTTCGCGACGATGGGCACGAGCACGCCAGCCAGGCCAAGACCGAGCACCCCGCCAAGCACCAGCAGCAGGACACCTTCGGCCAGCACCATGCACAGCACGCTCTGGCTGGAGAAACCGATCGTCTTCAATACCGCTAGCTCGTTGGTGCGTTCGCGCACGGCCTGGGCCATGGTGTTACCGGTGAGCAGGATCAAGGTGAAGAACACGGCGCCCATGATCGCCGAGACGATGAGGCCGATGTCGCCCAGCTGTTTCGCGAACGATGCATTGAAGGCCTGTTCGGTCTGGGTCTTCGTTTCATGGTCGGAGTTGGCCGAAAGGGCGTCGATGGCTTTCGCCACGCGATCGGCCTGGTCGGGCGAGGTCAGCTTCACCGCGTACCAGCCCACGGTGGTGCCGATGCTCTGGAACGCGTTGGCGTCCTCGAAATACTTGTGATGGAAGAAGAATTGCTGGTCGGTGCCGTTGGCCGCGCCCTTCGCCGCCTTGTAGATGCCGACGATGTCGAAGGGCCAGGTCTTATCGCCATTACGCTGCGGGAAGATGGTGGACTGCAGGGGTACCTTGTCGCCGATCTTCCAGCCGAAACGCTTCGCCAGCGGCTCACCCACGATCGCCCCCGTGCGGGTGTTCTCATAGGCTTTGCGCTGCTCGGGGGCGAGTTCGATCTCCTGGTAGATATCGATGTAGTTGTCGCTCACCGCGAAGCTCAGCACGAAGTTCTTCGGATCCTGGTAGATGCCGCCAAACCAGTTGGCGTAACCGACCGACTTCACGCCGGGGATCGCCTCGATGCGCGTCGCGAGGCTCGCCGGCAGCGACTGGATGATGGAATAACGTGACGAGGTGATGAGGCGGTCGACACCGATCACCGTATCGCCTGAGGAAAACGCCGCACGCGTCGCGTCGAGCATGCCGAACAACAGGAACGCGGCCAGGATCGATATCAGCGTGAAGAACGTGCGGGCCTTGCGCCGGAACAGCGCAGCCCAGATGAGGTGCAGGTATTTCATGCCGGCATCCCTCCGCGTCAGGCTACGGACTGTTCGACGAGGGTGCCCTTGTCGAGGTGCAGCGTGTGGTTCGCGTACTCCGCCGCCTTCGGATCGTGGGTCACCATCACGATGGTCTTGCCGTGTTCCCGATTGAGTTCGCGCAGCAGGCCGAGGATGTCTTCGGCCGACTGGCGGTCGAGGTCACCCGTCGGCTCATCGCACACGAGTAGCGTGGGATCGGAGACGATGGCGCGGGCGATCGCCACGCGCTGCTGTTGGCCGCCGGACAATTCGGAAGGCTTGTGCGTGGCGCGATCCGCCAGGCCCACGAGCTGCAGCGCGATCGACGCATTCTGCTTGCGCTGCGAACCGGACAGCTTGGTCAGCAACAGCGGCAATTCGACATTGCGCTGTGCGGTCAGCATGGGCATCAGGTTGTAGAACTGGAACACGAAGCCGACATGCGCCGCACGCCACTTCGCCAGCGCACCGGAGCCGAGCTGGTCGATGCGATCGCCCCCGACGGTGATGCTGCCGCCGGTTGGGGTGTCGAGGCCGCCGATGAGGTTCAACAGCGTCGTCTTGCCGGAGCCCGAAGGTCCCATCAGGGCGAGAAAATCACCTTCCTCGATTTTCAGGTTCACGCCGTGCAGGACTTCGACCTTCTGCCGGCCGCGCTCGTAGACCTTGGAAAGATCCTGGATGTCGATCAGGGTGGCCATCGCTATGTCTCCGTGCGTGTCAGGGCGTTTGGGTGGCGACGCGGACGGCGGCACCGTCCGCGAGGTTGTCAGGGGGCGAGACGATCACGGTGTCGCCGGTGGCGAGGCCAGCCGTGACCAGGCGCAGGTCGCCGCTGGCCTGCGCCGCCGCAGTGACGTCGCGGCGGGCGGCCTTGTCGTCCGCCACCGTGTAGACGATGTCGCGGTTGTCGCGATGGACAACCGCCTTCGCGGGCACGAGCACGCCCTTCGGCGTGCTGGCCTGTGCCGGTGCGCGACGTTCGAGGAACGACACGCGCACGCCCATGTCGGGCACGATGCGGGCGTCCTTGTTCTCCAACGCAACGCGAACCTTCACCGTGGCCTTGCCACGGTCCGCGGCGGGGACAATCGCGATCACGTGGGCGGGAATCCGCCAGTCGGGATACGCGTCGAGCACGGCCTCGGCGGGCATGTCGGGTTGCACGCGACCGATGTAAGCCTCGTTGACGTCGACATCGATCTCGAGCGAATCCATGTCGACGATCGTGCCCACGCCCGTGCGGGTAAAGCCGCCGCCAGCCGACAAGGGCGAGACGATCTCGCCCACCTGCGCGGCCTTGTCGGTGATCACGCCGTCGAAGGGCGCACGGACCACCGTGTAGTCGAGATTGACCGCTCCGACACCGACCTGCGCATCGGCCGCGTCGGCCTGACGCCGCGCGGTGTTGAGTTGCGCGCGATAGGTATTGGCCTGCGTACGGGTCTGCTCGGCCAGTTGCTTCGAGACGAGGCCGCGACCGACGAGCGATTCCTGGCGATCGGCGTCGCGCAGCGCCTGGTCGAGCTGCGCCTGGTTCTGCACCACGCTCGCATGGGCGGCCGCCGCGTTGGCGCGGGCCGATTCGAGGCTGGCGCGCAACGCGTTGTCCTCCAGCCGCGCCAGCACCTGCCCCTTCTTCACCCGGTCGCCTTCCTCGATCAACACCTCGACCAGGGCACCGGTGATCTGCGCGGACACCGTCGCCTGGCGCCGCGCCGTCACGTATCCCGTGGCTTGCAGGACGGCACCCGCCTCGCTGCTGGCGGTGGGCGATACGGCGGTGGCGGTTTGGACCTCGACGGGGCGACGAGCCAGGAACGCCCATGCGCCGCCCACCACGACCAGGACAAGGATCAGGACGGCCACAACGATCAACAGGGTACGGGCCCCAGGCCCGCTACCCCCGCCATGCGCTTCCTTATGCGACTTGTCGATCTTCAGCTGCCGCAGCAGCTCGGTGTTCGAATTCATGTTCCCTCGGTCCCCGTGATGTTGGAGCGGTGCCCCACCGTCCAACAAGATCATGCGATTCGCGCGGACCGTGCACCACTTTCCGGCATCAGTCATCTGTCGTGACAGGTGTCACCTGATACGCTTAGGGGCATGAATACCGTCATCCCTTCGCCGGCCCAGCCGAGCATCCCCGTCGCCGGACGCGCCGAGCGCTTCCCGGTCCGTCGTGTCTTCTGCATCGGCCGCAACTACGCCGACCACGCGCGCGAAATGGGCGCTTCGGTCGACAAGGCAAACCCGATGTTCTTCACCAAGCCCGCCGACGCCCTCGTCACCGATGGCGCCGACGTGCCCTACCCCACGGCCACGAACGACCTCCATCACGAGGTGGAAATGGTGGTGGCGCTGGGTGGCGGTGGCTCGAACCTCTCCGAGGAAGAGGCCGCCACGATCGTCTGGGGCTTCGGCGTGGGCCTGGATCTCACCCGCCGCGACCTGCAGGCGCAGGCCAAGGCCAAGGGCGCTCCCTGGGACGTCGCCAAGGCCTTCGACCATTCCGCACCGATTTCTGCCCTGGTGCCGGCCAGCGAAGTCACGCCCGGCGCGGCCACCCGCATCACCCTGGAGGTCAACGGCGAGATGCGCCAGCAGGCCACGCTGGGCGAGATGGTGCTGAACGTCGCCGAGATCCTCAGCGCGCTCTCGAAGCTGTTCGAACTGAAGGCCGGTGATATCGTCTACACGGGCACCCCCGCCGGCGTGGCCGCCCTGGCACGCGGCGATCGCTTCGTTGCCACGCTGGAAGGTGTCGCCACGCTCGAAGGGCGCGTGGTCTGACTTCGCGAAACGCCGACATACGGATCGTTAGGTTCGGACGTTGGATCCCATGCCATGAGGAGAAGGGCCGATGAGTTTCGTTGCGGAATTCAAGAAATTCGCACTGCGCGGTAACGTGGTGGACCTCGCCGTCGGTGTCGTGATCGGTGCCGCGTTCGGCAAGATCGTCACGTCACTGGTCGACAACATCATCATGCCGCCCATCGGCTGGCTCATCGGCGGCATCGACTTCTCCGACTGGAAGTGGGTACTGAAACCCGCGGACGCCGCGGCGAAGACCCCCGAGGTCGCGATGCAGTTCGGCGTCTTCATCAACGTGCTCATCCAGTTCGTCATCATCGCCTTCGCGATCTTCCTCGTGGTCAAGGCGATCAACCGCCTCACCCGCCGCGAGGAAGAAGCCCCCGCGGCTCCGGCGGCGGACGTGGTGCTGCTGGCCGAGATCCGCGATCTGCTGAAGCAGCAGAACCGGCCCTGAGGCGAACGCGGCTCCGTGTGGGAGCCGCTTCGCCAGACCCATGACTTCCGGCCTACTTGCCGCCGTCACCCCGGCGCAATAATCGGGGTTTCCGTCCCCGGGGGTCACCATGCGTCATACGTTCCGTCTGCACGCGCTCGCCGCGTGCCTTGCGCTTGCCTTCTCCGCCCACGCCGCCGACAAGGCCACCACGATTCCGGAGCAGGCCGTCGCCGCAGCCACCGCGCTTCGCGATCGCGCCATGAACGACAACACGGGTTACGAGTTCGTCGCCGGCCTGACGACCGAAGTTGGCCCACGCGTGGCAGGCAGCGCGGCCGATGCCCGCGGCGTGGCCTGGACGGTGGCGAAGTTCAAGGCCATGGGCTTCGACAAGGTCTACACCGAGAAGGTCAGCTATCCGCTGTGGCAGCGCCGCAGCGAGCATGCGGAAATCGTCGCGCCGTTCCCCCAGCCGCTGCTGCTCACCGCGCTCGGCTACTCGGCCGGCACACCGAAGGGCGGCCTCACCGCCGAAGTGGTCGGGTTCGACGACCTCGATGCGCTGAAGAACGCCGACCCGGCCACGGTGAAGGGCAAGATCGTCTACGTCTCAACGCACATGCAGCCGCAGAAGGACGGCCACGACTACCGCATGGGTTCCGCCACGCGTACCGGCGGTCCCGTGCTCGCGGCGAAGATGGGCGCGGCGGCCTTCCTGCTGCGCTCCGCCGGCACCGATCCGCATAGCCGCACGCCGCATACCGGTGTCACCGGTTTCAAGAACGCGGAGGAAGCCATTCCCGCTGCCGCGCTCTCGCTGCCCGATGCCGATCAGCTCGAGCGCGTGCTGAAGGAAGGCAAGCCGGTGTCGCTGAAGCTCGACCTCGACGTCGGTTTCGCCGGTACGTATGAGGGCGCCAACGTCATCGCCGAAGTCACCGGCCGCAAGCATCCCGACCAGGTCGTCGCCATCGGCGGACACCTGGATTCATGGGACCTGGGCACCGGCGCCATCGACGACGGCGCCGGCGTGGCGATCGCCGCGGCGGCGGCGAAGCTGATCAAGGACATGCCGCAGCGTCCCGACCGCACCATTCGCGTCATCGCCTTCGCGAACGAGGAAATGGGCCTGTGGGGTGGCCGTGCTTATGCCGACGCGCACGCGAAGGAAGTGTCGAAGTTCCAGCTCGGCACCGAATCCGACTTCGGCGCGGGTCGCATCTGGCGCATGACCGCCAGCGTGAAGCCGGAAGCGCGCGGCGCCATCGAGCAGATCGCCAAGGTGATCGAGCCCATCGGCGTGGCCTACGACGCGACCAAGCCCGGCGGCGGTGGTTCCGATCTCTCGCAGATGCATGCCAAGGGCATGGCCGCGCTGTCACTGACGCAGGACGGCACGGACTACTTCAACTACCACCACAACGCCAACGACACGCTTGACAAGATCGATCCGAAGGCACTGGCGCAGAACGTGGCCGTCTATGCGACGTTCGCATACATGGCAGCACAGGCGAACGGCGACTTCGGCTCGGCCCCGGGCGCATTCGAGAAAGACGGCGCGCACGACTGATCGTGTGCGTGCGTGTGTAGGAGCATGCCGGAACAGTGTGGGAGCATGCAGAAGCAGTGTGGGAGCATGCCGAAACCGTGTGGGAGCCGCTTCAGCGGCGATATCCCGCGACAGCGGGAGGGCTGAGGCGGGGTTGTATCGCCGCTGAAGCGGCTCCCACACGAGCGAATCGTCGCGGAAGGGGATCTCACAGGGATGCGGGGCCGCAAAAAAAACGCCACCGTTCGGTGGCGTTTTTTTTAATGGGCCGGGCTGGTTTCCAGCTTTTTCGCGGGGGCCAGCCGATCCTGCAGGCGGTTCATGTAGAGGTAGATCACCGGCGTGAGGTACAGCGTCAGGATCTGCGAGACGACCAGGCCGCCGACCACCGCGAGACCGAGCGGGCGGCGGGTTTCCGCGCCCGCGCCGATACCGAGTGCGATCGGCAACGTGCCGGCGAAGGCCGCCATCGTGGTCATCATGATGGGGCGGAAACGCACGCGGCAGGCTTCGTAGATCGCATCGAACGGCGTGGCGCCCCGCTCGCGCTGATGTTCCAGCGCGAAGTCGATCATCATGATCGCGTTCTTCTTGACGATGCCGACCAGCATGATGATGCCCACGAAGGCGAACAGGTCGAGCGACGCGTTGAAGATCACCAGCGTCAACAACGCACCGACGGCCGCGGCCGGCAGGCCGGAGAGAATCGTCAGCGGGTGGATGAAGCTCTCGTAGAGGATGCCGAGCACGAGATAGATCACGAACACCGCCAACAGCAGGAGCAGGCCCATGCCCTTCACGGAATCCTGGAAGGCCTGCGCCGTACCCTGCACGCTGCCGCTCAGCGTCGGCGGCAGCTTCATCTCGGTGGTCGCGCGATCGATGCTCGCTACCGCGTCGCTCAAAGACACGCCCGGGGCGAGGTTGAACGACACCGTCACCGCAGGAAGCTGGCCCTGGTGGTTCACCGTCAACACCTGCGGCTTGCGCTCGAATCGCGCCACGGTGTTCAGCGGAACGAGCTTGCCGCTATCGGAGGTGACGTAGAGCTTCGACAGCACCGCCGGATCGTCCTGCATCAGCCGTTCGACCTGCAGGATCACCCAGTACTGCGTCGCCGCGCCGTAGATAGTGGAGATCTGGTTCTCTCCGAACGCGGTACCGAGCGCGGTCTGCACCTGGTCCATCGTGAGGCCCAGCGGCGCAAGCTTGTCGCGATTGACCGTCACGACCATCGAGGGGCTGTTGAGGTCGAGGTCGGTGGTCACGTCCTGGAAGCCGGGCAGCTTCTGGAAGGCCGTGACCAGCTTGCCCGACCAGTCGTACAACGCCTGCAGGTCGGTCGACTGCACGGTGTACTGGTACTGCGCCTTCGACTGGCGACCGCCGACCTGGATCGCGGGCGGATTCTGGATATAGGTGCGGATGCCCGGGACCTCGGCGAACTTGTGCCGCAGCTCCTGGATGATCTGGTCCGGCGTCGTGCCACCGCGCTCGTTGCGATCCTTGAGGCGCAGGAGCAGCGAACCGGAGTTGATCGTCGCGCGGGCACCACCGGCACCGACGCTCGACATCACCCCTTCGATGTTCGGGTCCTTGTGGGCGATATCGGCCAGTGACTGCTGTCGCGCGGACATTGCCGCGAACGAGATGTCGGTCGGACCTTCGGTCGTCACGCGCAGCTGGCCGCTGTCGCCTGCGGGGATGAAATCCTTGGGCGTGATGACGAAGAGCACGCCCGTCGCGGCAAGGCTGAGCACGAAGACGCCGACGACCGTGCGCGGGTGCCGCATGCACCAGCCAAGCGTGCTCGTGTAGCCGTTGGTCACGGCCGAGAATCCGCGGTCGAACCAGACCACGATGAAACTGCGCTTCTCGTGATCGTGCGCCTTGACGAAACGGCTGCACAGCATCGGCGTGAGCGTGATGGAGACGAAACCGGAGATTAGAATGGAAACGCTGATGACCACCGCGAATTCGTGGAACAGGCGGCCCACGATGCCGCCCATGAACATCACGGGGATGAACACGGCGACGAGCGACAGGGTCATCGAGAAGATCGTGAAGCCGATCTCGTTGGCACCGATCACCGCGGCCTCGAAGGGTTTCTCACCCAGTTCGATGTGCCGCATGATGTTCTCGAGCATCACGATGGCATCGTCCACGACGAAGCCCACCGCCAGGGTCAACGCCAGTAGCGACAGGTTGTCGAGACTGTAGCCCAGGGCGAACATCGCGCCGAAGGTGCCGAGCACCGAGATCGGCAGCGCGATGGCTGGAATCAGCGTGGCGGATGCGTTGCCCAGGAACAGGTAGATCACCAGCACGACGAGGATGCCGGCGAGGATCAGGGTGAACTGCACGTCGTGCACGGAATCGCGGATCGAATCCGAGCGGTCGTACATCACGTCCAGCTTCACCGATGGCGGAAGCGTCTCCGTGAACGCCGGCAGCAAGGCGAGGATCTTGTCGACCGTCTCCACCGTGTTCGCACCGGGCTGGCGCTGGATCGCCAGGGTGATGGCACGCTTGCCATTGAACCAGCTGGCTTTCTGGTCGTCCTGCACGCTGTCGCGCGGCGTGGCGATGTCGGACAGTCGCACGGGCGCGCCATTGCGGTAAGCCACGACCACCTGGCCGTAATCGGCCGCCCGCATCAGCTGGCCGTCCGAACGGATCGACAGCAACTGGCGCTTGCCGTTGAGCGAACCGGTGGCCTTGTTGACGTTGGCGGCGGCGATCGCGTCGCGCATCTGGTCCACGCCGATGCCGGTGGCGGCGAGCCGGTCGGGGTCCACCGCGATGCGAACGGCGTACTTCTGCGAGCCGTAGACGTTCACCTGGGCCACGCCGTCGACCATCGACAGACGCTGCGCCAGTTCGGTCTCGGCGTAGTCGTCCACGGTGGACAGCGGCAGCGTCGACGACTGCATGGTGAGGAACAGGATCGGCGCGTCGGCCGGATTCACCTTGCGGTAGGTGGGCGGAGTCGGCATGTCCTGCGGCAGCTGGCGCTGCGCGGCGGAGATGGCCGCCTGGACGTCCTGTGCCGCGCCGTCGATGCTGCGGTCGAGGGCGAAGGTCACGGTGATCGTCGTGGAGCCCAGCGAGCTCGACGACGTCATCGAATCGATGCCGGCAACCGTCGACAGCTGCGCTTCGAGCGGCGTCGCCACGGACGACGCCATGGTCTCGGGGGATGCGCCGGGCAGGCTCGCGCTGATGTTGATCGTCGGGAAATCGACGTTGGGCAGCTCGTTGACCGGCAGTTTCGGATAAGCCGCGATGCCGAAGATGACCAGCGCCGACATCAGCAGCGTGGTCATCACGGGCCGGCGGATGCAGAGTTCCGGCAGGTTCATGGCAATGCCCTCAGCTCTTGTCGACGCGCACGCGGGCGCCGTCGACGAGCAACATCTGGCCTTCGGTGACGACGCGCTCGCCCGCCTGCAGGCCCTTGTCGACGACCACGCGGTCCGCGCTGGTCGCTCCGGTGGTGATCGTCCGTTGCTCGACCGTGTTGTCCGGCTTCACGACGAAGACGAACGTGCCTCCGGTGGAGCTCTGCAACGCGACGACCGGAATGCTTATGGCATCGGACAACCGCGTGGTCGGCAGGGTTACCTCGGCGAACTGTCCCGCCGTGAGCCGGCCGTCGGCATTCGCGAAGCGGCCCTTGAGCACGATGGTGCCGGTGGTCACGTCCACCGCGTTGTCGATGAACTCGAGTTCGCCTTCGAGGGGCTTGCCTTCGTCGCCAGGAATCTTGGCGTGGACCGGAAGCGGGCCGCGGCGCAGGCTGTTGCGCACGGCGGCGAGGCTGTCCTCCGGGATGGAGAAGGCGACGCGGATGGGATCGATCTGGTTCAGCACGACGATGTCGGTGGTATCCGCCGTCAACGTGGCACCCGGATAGGCCAGCGGCGCGCCGGTCACGCCGTCGAACGGCGCCACGATGGTGGTGAAGTCGAGCTGGGTCTGCGCGGCGCGGGCGGCGGCGCGATCGCTCTCGAGCGTGGCGCGGGCGACCCCGAGGTTGGCCTTGTAGAGATCGTAGTCGGCGCGGCTGACGAAGCCCTTGCCGAGCATGTTCTCGAAGCGCCCGAGGTCGGCTTCCGCCTTCACCAGCTGTGCCTGGTCACGTGCCACGTTGCCCTGCGCCTGGTCGTAGGCGGCCTGGAGCGGACGAGGGTCGACCCGGGCAAGCAGGTCACCCTTCTTGACGTGGGTGCCCGGCGTGAACGCGATGGAGTCCAGCTGCCCGTTGACCCGGGAGCGGACGTTCACCGTCGAATAGGCCTCGGCCCGGCCGATGACCTTGAGCGACAGGTCGATCTCCCCGCGAGTGGCGACCGCCGAAGCGATGGGCACCCCCGCGGACGCCGACTTGCCGGGCTTTTGGGCATCTTTACCTCCGGCGTCATGGCGCCAGACGCTGACACCGATGGCGACGACGGCCACGAGGCCGACGATGAGGATGAATTTCTTCCCTGGGGATCGCTGCATGTGGGCTCCGGCCGAATCCTCTGGGGTTCGGTCGCCGCGTTTGGGGGAACGCGGGCATGGGTTTGAGACGGTTATCCGTAAAAGCTAACGCACATCCCGGCGATCGGTTGACCTGCCGTTCAGACTTCTTCGGTCGGTCCGTCCAGCCCCTGCAGGTTTTCCTTCATGCGGTCCAGGACGGCCAGCATGGTCTGCAGATCGGTGGTGGAGATCCCCTGGGTGGCGTCGCGGCGCAAGCCGCGGGCGATATCTTCCATGTCGTCTATGACACCTCGTGCTTGCTCGGTGTCATGCAGGCGCCAGGCCCGGCGATCCTTGGGATCGGCACGGCGCTCGACGAAGCCCGCGGCCTGGAGGCGGTCGATCACCCGGCCAACGGCGATGGGCTCCATGTCCAGCTGTTCCGCCAGCTCGTTCTGGCGCATGCCCGGACGGCGGTGAAGGGCCTTCAGTGCCCGCCACTGGGCACGGGTCAGGCCGAATCGCACGGCTCGCCGATCGAAGTGCTTGCGGAAGAGCAAGGTCACGTCGTTGATGAGGTAGGCGAACGAGATATCTTCAACTTTGAGCTGGTCGGCCATAACCTTCGGCTGCATTAATAGAACTGACAGGCTGTCATCGTAGCCAAATGACGCGCAGCCGTCACAAGACGAATTCCTATGACTTTCGAAGTGATCGAAGCGGATATTACGGCCCTGGCGGTAGATGCCATCGTGAACGCCGCGAACGAGTCCTTGCTGGGTGGCGGAGGCGTCGACGGAGCCATCCATCGTGCCGCGGGAACGGCCCTGCTGGCGGCCTGCCGGGCCATTCCGGAAGTTCGGCCGGGTGTTCGTTGTCCTACCGGCGAAGCCCGGATCACCCCGGGCTTCGCCCTCCCCGCGCGTTTCGTGATCCATACGGTCGGGCCGATCTGGCACGGCGGCAGCCATGGGGAGCCCGACCTGCTCGCCGCCTGCTATGGGAATTCCCTCAAAAGGGCGCAGGAAAACGGCGTCAGGTCGATCGCCTTCCCGGCCATCAGCGCCGGGGTATACGGCTACCCGGCCGAGGCGGCGGCCGCTATCGCCATGGAAAGCGTGCGTTCCGCCGCATGGACCCCGGAACGGGTGGTGTTCTGCACCTTCGGGCCAGCGATGAAAAAGATATACGAGGCCCAGATGTAGTAGCGCGCAAGGCGCGCCACTACGGGCTAGCGGGGGTATAGGGGCGGCAAGCCGCCCTTATCGTTCGCCGACGCCGCGGGGGTCCATTCGAAACCCTTTGCGAACGCTTCGCGCAAGGCGTTGCCCGGCGGCTGGCCTCCCGCGAAGCGGGCGCGCTGAAGCGCATCGATGGCGTCCCGCTGCGCACCCGGGCGCAAGGCCGACGACAGCCCGCCCAGCGAACGAATGGACGGCCGGACGACCTGGGACCATTGGAGCAACGCGCGCTCGATCGCGGCGACATCGTCGCCGCTTGCCACCTTGAGAAAATGCTCATGCGCCGGGCGCTCGCGCATGACTGCCGGTGCCGCAGGCGGCACGATGGTGGTCTCGCGTCCACGGCTTCGACGGGACAGGACAAACCAGGCGGCCAGGGTCAGCAGCCAGAGCACCAGTGCACCGACAAAGAGCCATCGCCACGGCGTACCGCGCGTGGCGAACGGCGACGAAGGCGCACCTGCCACCGTGGTCGCCTGTGCGGGCGCCGAAACCGTACCGCCCTGAGTGGGCGCGACGGCCGGTGCAGGCGCACCCGAGCCCGCGGCCACCTCGATGTCATGTGCGGGCAACGTCGCGACTTCCGCCTTGTCCGTGACGACATTCCACCAGTGCAGCGTCGTCTCCGGGATATGCAGCGTTCCGGTACGCGTCGGCACGACCGCGAAGCTCTGCTGGCGTCGTCCCGTCACCCACGAACCACTGCTGCCCCCACCCGTCACGGCCTTGTCGGGATAGACGTCCGCACCCTCGAGCTTGGGCAGCGACAGGGCCGGCAAGGCTTCGAACGGCATGCCCGTAGCATCGAGGCGCATGTTCAGCGTGATGGGCTGGCCGACCCGCGCCTTGCCGTCGGCCGGTATGCCGTCGAGCGAGAGCTTGAGCTCGCGCGCCGGGATCCACGCGCCGTCCGCGGCCGAAGCGGGGCGTGCGCGCACATCGATATGCAGGCGTTCGGCGACGGCGCTCACGGGTTCGCCCGCGCCGAAGAAGGAATTGGCATCGGTCGGATCGACCGCCGTGCCCTGGAACGTCGGCGGCTGGATGTCGAGCGTGCCGGCGTGCTGCGGGAAGATCGCGTAGTGCCGTTCCACGACATTGAAGCGGCGGCCACCGCGCACCGTCTGGTAATTGGCGTCCTGGCCGATGCGACGGATCTCGGCACCTTCAGCGGACGGGTCGCCCAACTGGCCGTCGGCCAGGTTCACGGCGAAGTACAAGCGCAGTGTGTAATCGATCTGCTGGCCCACATAGGCCTGCGCCGGATCGGCCTTGCCTTCGAGCACGACCGGTCGATCCGCCGCCGCGCTACCCGGATCCGTCGACGCGACGACGTCCACGGACACCGGCTGGGTGCGCTGACCGGCGATCGTCAGCGCGGGTACCGTGAGATGACCTTCGCGCCGCGGGCGCAAGGCGATGCCAAGGATCGTGCGCGATTCGCGACGACCGTTGACGATGCTCAACGTGTGGTTGGTCGACGTGCCGAGCACGACGAAGTCCGGCGTCAACGGCGAAAGATCGGGTGAATCGCTGGCTTCGTCACCGATCTCGATGTTCAGCGTGACGGTCTCGCCGACGCCCACCTTGCTGCGGTCGAGCGACGCAACAGGCCCCGTGCCCTGCGCCCAGGCCAGCAGCGGCACGCATCCCAGCAGCAGGCCTAGCAGTATCCCGCGCATCCTCATTCCTCCGGCTCCTCGCCGTGGCGGCGTTGATACTCGAGCATGAATTTCCTCCGTAACAGGCCACCCGGATCGTCGGGCACGCGCATCAGTGCGCGCTGCACATCGGGCGGCAACTTCGACGCCGCGTCCTTGCCGGAGACGACGCCGAGGTCGTGGCTCTGTTCACCGGCCTTGTCGTCCTTGCCTGCCTGCTGTCCCGCGAGCGCGGCATCCATTTTCTGCTTCAGCGCGTCCTGCGCCTGCTTCGCCTGCGCCTGCTCGGCTTGCGACTTGGCCTGCGCGTCGCCCTGGGGCGCCTGCGCCTTGCCGTTGTCCTTGCCGCGATCGTCGCCCTCGCCTTCGCCGGCCTTGTCTTTCGCACCTTGCTGGTCGTTGCCGTTTTCCTTGCCGTCGGCCCCGGACTGCTGTCCGCTTTCGCCGCTACGGCCGTCCTTGCCGTCTTCCTGGCCTTGCTGTTGATCCTTGTCCTGGTCGCCCGACTGGCCTTTCTGGTCCTTGTCTTTCTGGCCCTTGCCGCCCTGCTTGTCCTTGTCGTTCTGCGACTGCTTCTGCTGTTGTTGCTTGAGGAAATCGGCGACCGCCTTGCGATTGGCCGCCGCATCCGCGTTGTTCGGATTCACCTTCAACGCGCGGTCGTAGGCGGCAAGGGCGTCTTCATAACGCTGCTGCTTCGCCAGCGCGTTACCCAGGTTGTATTGCGAATCGCTGTCGGTACGGTGCGCGAGAGCACTTTCGGCCGCCGCATAGTCGCCTGCGCGATAAGCCGCGGCGCCACGAAGCGACGCGTCCTGCGCCAGGGCCTGTGCACGCTTCGCATCGCCACCGGCCAACGCTTTGGCTGCCTGCTGGTCGCGCGTGCGGAAGACATCCGCGACGCCGTCGGCGCGCGCGGGCGAGAGAGGCACGAAAGCCAGCGCGAGCACCAGCAGCCAGCCACGCCGGAAGGCCAGCGCGACGATAGGCAACAAGGGCAGCAGCAGCCACGGGCCGCGATCCTGCCATTGTCCCGAGGTCACGCCCTCGACGGGTTTGCCGTCGCCATCGCCATGCAGCAGGCCCGACAGGGTCGCGACGTCCGATGCGTCGTCAGCGACGGGTACATAGCGGCCCCCGCCGGCATCCGACACCGCCGACAGGGAACTGTCGTCACGTGGCGCCATGACGATCTCTCCCCTCTCGTCCTTGAGGAATCCGCCATCGGCCGCGGCGATAGGACCACCACGTGTGCTGCCCACGCCCAGTATCGAGACACGATTGCCCGCGGCGCGCGCGCGGCGTGCCGCCTGCACCGCCTCCGCATCCGCATGGTCGGTCACCAGCACGATCGATCCGCCGCGCAGGTCCGCATGACGGATGAGGTCAGCGGCCTGGTCGATCGCCTTGCCGGGATTGTCGCCTTCGACCGGCATGGTGTCCGGCGCCAGCGCGGTGAGCAGGTCGTCGACGCTGTGCGCGTCGGTCGTGAGTGGTGCCACGGTGAACGCTTCACCGGTGTAGGCGATCAGTGCATTCATGCCGTCGCGGTTCGCCGCATAGAGTTCGCGCACCTTGTAGCGCGCGCGGCTCAGGCGATCGGGCACGACATCGTGCGAGAGCATGTGCGGGGACATCGAAACGACGATCACCTGCGCGGCGCGCTCGGCGAACAGCGGCTGCGACTGCCGGTCCCAGGCAGGGCCTGCAAGCGCGAGAATCGCGAGGAGTGCCGCAACGACGAATGCCGCGACGGGAGCGCGCGCCACGGACGGTTTGCCGTCGAGCAGGTAGGGCAGCAACGCCGGATCGGCGAGACGGGCAAGCACCCGCTCTTCTCCCGAACGCCTCCCGACAAACCAGGCGATGACGGGCACGAGCAGCAGCAACCACAGCCACCGCGGTTCGATGAAGTGGAACTGGGTAAACAGTCCACTCATGCGAACGCTCCCCGGCCGATGTAGCGGGGCAATGCAGCAAGGCCGAGCAGCAGCAAGGCGGCGCCCAGCGGCCAGCGGAACAATTCGTAATGCGGTCGAAGCGATGCGCCCTGTTGCGGCACGGGCTCCAGCGCATCGATGGCGCGGTACGCCTCGGCCAGTTCACTGGTATCGGTGGCGCGGAAGAAACGGCCGCCGGTCTGGTTCGCGATGTCGGTGAGCATGCCGACATCGAGGTCGGCCGACGGATTGACCACGCGGCTGCCGAAGAAGTCGGGCACGCGCATGGCGTTGGCGCCAATACCGATCGTATACACCCGCACGCCGGCCGCTTTGGCGGCGCGCGCAGCCTCGCTTGGCGCGATGGAACCCGCGTTGTTCACGCCGTCGGTCAGCAACACCACGACGCGGGCTTGCTCGGGCATGTCCGCGAGGCGCTTGACCGCGACGGCGAGGGCGTCGCCGATCGCCGTTTCTCGCCCGGGAAGACCGACCACCGCGCCATGCAACTGCGCGCGCACGGCGTCCAGATCGTAGGTCAGCGGGGTGACGAGATAGGCTTGCGAGCCGAAGAGAATGAGGCCGAGTTCGTCACCGCCGCGCCGGTCGATGAAATCGCCGGCGATCGCTTCCACCGCGGCGAAGCGCGTGACCATGCGCCCGGCAAGCTGCATGTCGTCGAGCGACATGCTGCCCGACAGATCGACGGCGAGCATCGTGGCGCGCCCGCTGCGCTTCTGCGGCTCGGGCGGACCCAGGTGCTGCGGACGCGCGGCGGCGGTTACGAGGCAAAGCCAGGCCAGCGTGAGCAGCAAGGTGGCCGAGAACGGAGTCTTCGTCAGCGACGCCTGCACGAGGGTGAGCCCGGGCTGCGGCAGGTTCAGTGCCTGCGCCGGCTTCAACGGACGCAATACATGCCGCAACAGCCACGGCAAGGGCAGCGCGAGAAAGATCCAGGGCCACGCGAATTCAGGCAGGGACATGCGAATCCCTCCTTCGCGCTGCACGTAACGGCGATGGGCGACGGAGTACGGTGCGCACAAAGGCTTCCACATCACGTGCCGTGGCGGTGACATCGATCGATGCATCGCGCCGGTACTTGGCGGTGTCGAGTGAGACCAGCGAATCGACGTTCCGCTTCGGTGCCATGGCGAGCAGCGCGTCGTGCCATGCCTGCCCCGACAGCGACACGCTTCGCGCATCGCGCGTGCGTGCCACGCGACGGACGAGCTGGCTCGCCGACGCCGCGAAAGCCAGCGCATCGCCGTCGGCGGCGTGCTTTGTCACCGCCTCGCGCAGGTCCATGAGCGACGCGTCGACGTAACGCCGCCATGCGCTGCGACGTCGCACGACGATCACCAGCGCGACCACCGAAGCGATCAGCAGGACGAAGAGCACCCACCAACCCGGGGCGAGTGGCCACCACATCGATACGAGCGGCACATGGATGTCGCGAAGTTCGGGTCCGTTCGCCGGCATCAACGCGCCCTCACCGTACCAAGCAGGGCGACTA
>DATNJP010000254.1:0-5648 GCA_035603855.1 Luteibacter sp.
AGTCGTAGCCGCCGCCTGGTTGGGTCGTCAGTATGTCCTTGCCGGGTGCGCTGAGAATGCCGGGCCCGGCGGGCGTGGTGGCGCTGGAGCGTACGACGATGACCCCGGGGGCGCCGTCCGGAAAGCCGCCCGTGCCGCCATCCGGGGGCAGGGCCGCGATCACGATGCGGCCCTCGTTCAGCAGCTGCGCCAGCAATTTGCTCAACAGCGGATCGGCGGGGCCGCCAAGGCTGAGGTTGACGATGCGCGCGTCGGTGTCGTTCACCGCCGCGAGCGCCTTGGCGAGCGTGAACGAGTTGCAGCGCGCGGCGCGCTGGTCGGGTGGATACCAGCAGGCCTTGTAGATGCTCAGGCGCGACTTGGGCGCGATGCCCACCATGCCCTGGCGATTGTCGCCGACGGCGGCGATGACGCCAGCCACCTCGGTGCCGTGGCGATCATGATTGAAGGCGGCGCTGTTGTTGTCGACCGCATCGTCGCTGTCGTGGATATGCCCTTGCAGGTCGGGGTGGGACATGTCGACGCCCGTGTCGACGACCGCGACATGCACGCCCTGGCCTTGCGTGACGGTGTGCGCGAGGGCGGCTTGCGTCTCGACGAAGCCGCGCTGAAGGTCGGTGTACGGGTCGTTGTATTTCTTGCCGTCCTGCGCCGCCGGCGCATCGGAGTAGACGGAGTAGTCCTGCAGCGGCTGGGCAAGTTGCACGCGATCGTCCCTGGACAACTGCGCGATCAGGGCATCGCGGTCCGCGCCCTCGGCGGGCTTCAGCACGACGCAGTACGCGCTCAGCGCCTTGATCGGCCAGCCGGTCACCTCACGCATGCCGTAGGCTTGCTTGAGATCGGACAGCACGGAGACCGCGCGTTGCCCGGCACCGTAATGCGCCGAAGGCGCGTAACCGAGCATGTTGGAACCGGCATGCGTGGGTGCCGGCTCCAGCGGATTGGCCACGACCAGGACGATGTCGCGCTCACTGTCCATCGCGGCAACGGGCGTGGCGGTGGCCGCTGGTGCCGCCTCATGAGCCGACGCGACGGCGTCCGGGCGAACCGGTGCGCAGGCGGTCAGGCTGGCGAGCAGTGAAGCGAAGACGAAAGCGGAGGGTTTCATGGCGCTGCGCTGACGGGCTCCGCAAGACGGATGCCCGGGTTGGCACGCAGGCTTTCGAGAATCTGCGCGGTCGCCTGGGCGCCGTCGGTGGGGACGAGGGTATACGCGCCGACATCGTTCGGGCCGCCGGCCACGCGCAGGTGGTACTCGTGGAGCAGCGCGTTCCAGTCGGCCACCTTCATGGTCGAGGCGGGCACGACACGCAGCGATCCCGCCGGTGCCGATGCGGTGTCCTGGCTCAGGGTGCGATAGGCGGGGGCCGCCGCATGTTCGTTGCGATCGCTGTTGAGCTTGATGCCGAGGACGCCGATACCGACGGCCTGGATCAGCACCGCGGCGACGAGGCCGCGCGCCAGCCAGCTGGACGAGAAGGCTCGCCGCGGCGGCGTGACCCGCTGCGGATCCGCTTCGTCGATGCGCGCCAGCAACCGGGCAAGGCCTGCCTCGGCATCGATGGGCAGGTCGCAGGGCATGTCCAGCGCCGCGCGCAGGCGTTCCTGCTGCGCAAACTCTTCGCGGCACGCCTGGCATTCGGCCAGGTGCATGTTCAGCCAGGCGCCCTGCGTGGGGGACGCGCCGCCCTGGATGACCCAAGGCATCGCTTCCCAGGCGCGAGGGCAGTCCCTGCCGATATCCTTCTGGAAAGTCATGGCACGATCTCTCTGTTGATGGTTTGCTCGCCGGCGAGGCCTGGAAGCACATTGCGCAATTTCACGCGGGCGTGGAATAGCCGTGCCTTCACGGTGCCCACCGGGCATTGCATGATGGTCGCGACATCGTCCAGCGAATGGCCGATGCCGTATACCAGTTCGACCACGACGCGCTGGTCCGCGGAAAGGCGCTCCAGGCCCTTGCCGAGCCAGTCGCGCATCTCCCGGTCTTCACCGGGATCGTGGGCGGGAGTACGGTCTTCCGAAATGCTGTCCTCGTCCACCGGTTCGCTGCCGTGCTGGCGCAACGCCTTGAGGCCGCATCGGTAGGCGATGCCCATGATCCAGGTCGATACCCGCGAGTCGCCCTGGAACGTGGCGGCCTTCTGCCAGGCGATCCAGAAGCAGTCGTTGATCGCTTCTTCGATGATGTCGGTGCGCCGGGTCAGGCGTGACAGGAAGCGGCAGAGCCGCCCGTGGTATCCGCGGTACATGACCGCGAGCGCGGCACGATCGCCGGCCGACATGCGCTGAAGCAGCATGCGGTCGGTGGCGTCGGCGTCGTTTTCAGCGTCGCTCATGGGTTCGGGAAGCAATCGTATGGGACCCGTGAGTACCGGGCCGGGCTCAAAAGGTTGCGCCGGTCACCTTTCAGAAAGCCCACGACACCGTCGCAACCCACGGTGAGACATCGGGTTGCGTATACAGGGGCTCGCGGCTGCTTTCGATGTGGGCCAGGTCGACCCGCCACGGACCCTCGCTCCAGGTGAGGCCCACGTGGCCGTAGTAATAGTGATTGTCGCGGTCGTAGTTCGTGCCCCGGGGCGGCACCAGTTCCTGGGCGACGCCGGCGCTTGCCGTGAAGGACAGGTGCCACGCCAGGGGCCAGCGCAGGCCAAGGTCGGCTGCACCGCGCGGTCGCTGGCCGCCGTAATCGTCCAGGTGCGTGGCGGACAATCCGAACGTGAGGACGTCGCGGTAGATCCAGCTGACACCTACTTCGGTACGGTCGTACGTGCGGGCGCGCCCGTGCCGCGGATAGTGGTAGTAGAGGGCATTGGCCTGCATTTGCCAGTCGCCGGACAGTGACCATGAGTACCCCAGCTGGCCCAGGGTCTCCACGATACGCCGCGGCGTCCGCAGTTGGGCGCTGGCGGAAACGCCGGCGGACCAGCCACTTGGGGAACTCCATGTTCCCGCGCCCTGCAGGATGGGGCCGGCCGAGGTGATCGCCATGCCGCGGTCCACCAACTGAGAGCCGAGCGCCACCACGCCGCCCCACTGCGATGACTGCGCGCGTGCGGGCGAGGCATGGCACAGCGCCACGAGCGCCGAAAACACACCGACGCCCGCGCGGGTCAGGAGATCCGTGCGGGCGAGGGTGGTTTTATGGCGATAGCGGACATGCGTAGGCGAGGGACCGTACTCCAGCAGCATCAGCCGACCGTTTTAGCGGATTCGCGTCAAGAGTGAATCCCTCAGTGGAGTGTGTCCAGATAGGAGATCAGGTCGTCGAGCTGCTTGGCGTCGGTCAGGCCGTCGTATTTCATCTTGGTACCCGGGTTCGCCTGCTTCGCGGGCTGCGAGAGATACGTATGCAACTGTTGTGGCGTCCATGTCCACGGACTCTGCTTAAGGGCGTCGGAATACTCGTAGTCCGTCACACTTCCCGCCTTCCGGCCGACGATGCCGAAGAGGCTCGGTCCCTTCTTGTTGCGCCCTTCCTTCACGGTGTGGCATTCGGCGCATTCGGATTTGAAAACATCCTTGCCCGCATTGGCATCGCCGGCAAGGGCCAGCGGCGAGGCCACGGCCCAACCAGCGGCCATCGCGGCCAGGGTGGCGAGACGCAGGCTTTGTCGCAAAGTGAACTTCAACACGCTGTCGACTCCTGTGGTGACTTAGAAAGCGATGCTCGCCGTGATGTAGAACGTGTTCAGGTCGGCCGGATCGGTGGGCCGCCCACCAGGCGGAGCAAAAAAGATGTCGCTGTCCCTGCCGTTGAAGCGGGTGTACCGGTACCAGTTCAGGGCAAGCTTCAGATTCGCGATCGAGGTGTACGACTCGTCCCTGCCGAAAGGTGTCCAGAACACCGTGATCAGGTTGCTGGTCGTATCGGGGCTGCCGGACGGCCCGTAGCGCACGACGTCGTTGGAGCCGGTGCTCTTCATGTGGGCGATCGAAATGCCGTACGCCTGCTTGAACGTGTATGCGACGCTCGCGACCTGGTCGTGCACATTACCGTTGTCGCGCGCCGCGATGCCGCCGACCACCGGGGCGCTGCCGTAATCGCGTTTCTCGAGGATATTCACGTACGCCACCTGGACGATGTGCTCGCGATTGCCCAGGTACTGGTATGTGAGGTCGTAGCCGAGATCCTTGAGGTCGTCGGTCGATCCGGAACGGGGCAACTGGCGCTTCGTGGTCAGCGCGACCACACCGGCGGAGAAGAACTGCCGCTTCATGTCCTTCATATAGGCCAGGCGCAGGTAACCGGTGTCACTGAGGCGGCCGGGATCGCCGTTGAGGTTGTAACCGAGATGGTCCTGCGTCGAGCTTGGCAGCGAGCGGTACGTGCCCACTTCGCCGTACCAGTTCGAGTCGTACAGCCCATAGACGCTGGCGCCGATCACGCGGTTGGCGAGGTTGTTCGGGCTGGACGGATTGAGCAGGGTGCCGGTGACGCCGGGCGGCCCATACCGGGTGAAGGCGGGAAGGACGGCGACCGGGTCGGTGAAGCCGGGACTGTTGTTCACGGTCACGCCGAACAGCGCGTCCTTCTCGCCGATCTTCAGCTCCTTGGCAACGAAGCGCAGGTCGATGTTGCTGAGTCGCGTGTTGTACGTGTTGTGGCCGCTATGGTCGGCTTCGATCTTCACATACCCACCGAACTGGTCGGTAAGGCGGCCTGCGATATACAGATCGCCCTCGCTCAGGTTGGTGCTGCTGTCGCCACGCGCCGGCGCGCTGTGCGATTCCGTCAGCTGCATCGACAGCGGAATCTTGCGGCCCTTGCCGTCCGTGTCGGTATAGCCACCGAGCTTGAAGCGCATGCCGTACGGCGTGAGCGCCGGCCCGTAGGATCCTGCGTGACAGTCCGCGCACGCGGCCCCTGTCTGTCGCGCATACGCGGGAATGGCCTGCACGGACGTGCTCGCGAAAAATAACAGCAGGAATGCGGTGAGACCGCACCAGAATGGGAGCTTTCCGAACGGCAACATGGTGTGTTCCTTCCTTTGTCGATGGGTCGCAACGTAAGAACTGCCGCCGCCCATCAGCGACGGCGTCCCGGTAGCATCATTCGGAGCGTGTGGTCGCGGACCACGAAGTGGTGCCAGAGCGCGGCGGCGATGTGCAGCGTCGCCAATGCGAGCAGCGCCCACGCGGCGTCCACGTGCCATGCCTGGAGGTTGTCCGCCAGGTCGTCGTCTTCGCCGATGATCGCCGGGAGGGTCAGGCCGAAGAAGTGGACCGGCGTGCCCGATGCGCTCGACATGGCCCAGCCAAGCAGGGGCAGCGCCAGCAGCAAGGCATAAAGGGCCACATGTGTCAGGCCCGCGCAGATGCGCAGGATCCTGGGATGGTTGCCGCTGGGCTGCAATTTGCCGTAGCGCACACGCAAGGTCACGCGAATGGCGAAGAGAACGAGCACCAGCAGCCCCGCATGACGGTGCCCTTCGAGCAGCCACTGGCGGATCGCCCGGCCATCGAGCTGGTCGCGCGTAAGGATGAATGCGGCCGCGAGGACCACCAGCAGCACAGTAAGCCAGTGCAGTACCACGAGTTTGCGCGGTCGCGTGGGTGCCGCGTCGTCATTGTCGGTTGCCATGCCCCGCCCACCTTTTTCTTGAGTCCCGTGGAACCCGTCGTCGCGACGGTTCGCACCC
>DATNJP010000255.1:0-7227 GCA_035603855.1 Luteibacter sp.
GGGCGAAGTCCGAGCCAAGTTCGGAGAAATTCAGTCCCTGGAGGTCCGCCCCGCATTTGGCGGGTATCGAGCGCCCCTGCCGAGGTGCGAGGCTCTCAGGCACCGGAGCGCGCGACCGCGGAGCACCGGCTGGTATCAGCCTCGAAAACGACGCACTCGAGGGGACGATCATGGCCGCTTTCCTCTGTAAGTCTCCTTGCAAACGTGGACGAATCGAGCCCTTGCCGAGGCTCCAGCTGCCGTCAGCTGGATGTATGCAGGGGCATACGTGACATCCCAATACTCCGGTCGATTTGAAATGCGGTGCACACGTACAGGACCGACGATGTTCGAGCCATTGCAGGTTCCTAACGGAAGGCGGACCTGTGCGCGACCAGAGTAGTCCGTTGTTACCGAGGTCCGACCCACGTTGCTCGCCCCACTTGTGCCATTGCCCTCATACGCCTCAACCAGCACAGAGATGCCTGGAAGGGAAAGAGGTTTCCCCGCACTGTCGAACAGACCGACCGACACCTCCATCTCACGCGCGGCATTCGCACCGCCCGGCGCAAGATGGGTGATTCGCTCCGTACTGCGGAATCCGGTGACCTGAGGTTGAACCGGTGCGGCGCAAGCCGAGGTAGCGGCCATCAGGCCCAGCGAACCGGCGACGACGCATCGCGCTTTTGTGATGGGATTCATGCCTCATCACCTCGTTCAATGATTGGTCTTCCAAGGATATGGACGGCCCATCGATGCATCTGTCGGCTCCGCCGGGCCCTCCCCGTAGGAATGCCGCAGACCTACGTCATCTTTCGCGCCAGTAGCGGTCAGCCGGACGACGCCACTCACGCTGCACATGCGGCGTGCCATCTGTAGGAAAGTCGATACGCATGGCGCCGCTGCGAGCTGTCACGTACACGTCGCTACCGACGTTGGCGTGCCGGTCGACGACCAATGGGTGCGGATGCCCGAAGCGATTGCGCCAGCCAGCCGACGCGATGGCGATCGTGGGCCGGACGATCCGCAGCCAGGCGAGATCCGACGAATGCCGGCTGCCGTGGTGCGCGACGGTCGTCACCGTGGGCAACGGTGACGCCAGCGATTCCGCCGACATGCGACGTTCCACGCGATGGCTGACGTCCCCCGTGAGCAGGATGCGTCCCGACACCCCTTCCACCGCGAGCACGCACGAGCGGTCGTTACCGCTGGTCTTCTCGCCCTTCACCGTCGGCACGTCGATGAAGCGAAAGGTCACGCCATCCCATGACCAATCCGATGCCGCCGTGCAGGGCCCAGCCACGAACGGCAGGCGCCAGGGTTCGCCCGAGAGCCGTACCGCGTCCGGATAGCGCATCGCGATGGATGCCGCGCCGCCGGCGTGATCGTTGTCACCGTGGCTGACGACCAACGTATCTACCGGCGCGATGCCCAAAGCCGTGATCGACGGCAGGACGATGCCGCTACCGGCGTCGCGTCCTCCCGCATAGGCCGGGCCCGTGTCGTAGACAAGGGTATGCCCGCGCGTGCGGACCACGACGGCAAGCCCCTGCCCTACGTCCAGCACCCAGACGCGGAAGGCGCCGTGAGCAGGGAGGTCGCGTGGCGGCATGGCCAACGGCAGGAACAAGAGTGCGCCATAGCCTCTCAGCGGCACGCCACGGGGTGCGAAAAGCCACGCTGCGCCCACGGTGGCCAAGACGACCGGCCATGGTCCACTTTCGGCGACGCTGACGCGTGCGCCCGGCCAGTCCGCCATGCTCGACAGCCAACGCCACTGCCACGACAGCAACCACTCCGCCGGCACGAGGAACACGTCCGCGAGCGCGGGCCATGGCAGCGTCGCGCAACCCAGCAAGGCCATCGGCACCACGGCGAAGCTCACCAGCGGCGCCGCGATGAGATTCGCGACGAAGCCGACGAGGGACGCGCTGCCGAACAGCCATAGCGACAGGGGCAGCAAGGCGATGCTCATCGCCGCCTGCGCCCGCACGAGTTCGCCGATCCATCCACGCCACCCCGACGACCGCGGTGCGACGCAGAGCATGAGAAAGCCGACACCCGCGAATGAAAGCCAGAATCCGGCCGACAACACGGCAAGGGGATCCACGACAAGGACCATGAGCAACGCGAAGGCCAGCAGCGACAGCCCACCCGCGCGACGACGCCCGAGCCCCGCGAGCACCACCACCGCCACCATCAGCAACGTACGTACGGTCGGAAGCCCCATGCCCGCCAGCAGGCCGTAGGTGCCCGACACGAGGAGTCCCGCCATGGCCTGCGCCACGTGTCGCGGTACGGTCAGGGCCAACCAGGGCAATAAGGCATAGAGCAGGCGCACGAGAAGGACGCCACCGCCGGCCGCCACGCCCACGTGGAACCCGGATATCGCGATGAGATGCGACACGCCGGTGGACCGCGCGATGTCCCAGTCGGAGGCATCGAGGCCGCGCGTGTCGCCGACGGACAATGCCTTGAGGATGCGCGCTTCGCGTTCGCCGAGGCGCTCCTCGAGCGCAATGGCGATGCCATCACGCCAGCCGTCCACGCACGCTCCCGCCGCGAGCCGCGCATTCGAGGGGGCGTTGCGAACGTAACCCGTGGCAACGATGCCTCGCTGCAAGGCGGTGCGTTCAGCGTCGCCTCCACCCGGGTTCACCGTGCCGCGCGGGCGACGCAGGCGCAGCGTCAGGCGCCATCGCTCGCAGGGCATGGGCGACATCGCCGTCCGGTACCAGGTGAGGCGAATCCTCCCTTGCGCCACGACGCCCGCGTTGGCCGAATCTTCGGGAGAGAACACGAACGACGTATCGGATCCGCTGCGACGAGGAAGATCGACGATGCGACCGGTCACGACGACGTCCTCCCCGTCCCGTGATGCAGGCCACCGCGCGTCCATGGCAAGCGCAGCGTGCACAGCGGTCCACGCCGCGAACACGGCGAATGCCGCAGGGAGCCGGATCCACGGATGACGCCATCGAACGGCGGCGAGCAGCCCGATGACACACACCGCCGCCGACACCTTCCAGGGTGGGAGCCACGCCATCGACTGCACCGCCGCGCACCCGAAGGTGGCGGCGATCGCGAGTGTGACGAGGGAAACCGTGGGGCGAAGCACGAAGGCTGGTCGCTTATGGCGAGGCAACCATCAGGCTAGGGCCGTAGGCGGTTCATGTGCTCCGGCAAGTGACGCGGGTGCAGGACGCGTCGTTACCCGCGCGAAGCGGAAGGACTTTCAAGGGCTCGCCCTCGAGCGCGCGTTCAGTCCGTCCCGCTACGGAAGCGACTGCGGTCGCGCCCTGTGCCAGCCTGGCGAACAGCCGGCGCCGAACGAGGTGCCGCCGATGACGGGCGGTGGTCGCCGCCCTGGTTACCGCCACCGTGCCAGCCTCCCGGCGGACGGTTGTTGTTGCCCTGCCCGCCTCGCTGCGGACGATTGTCGCCCTGGCCCTGCCAGTTTCCGCGGCGCGGACCATGATCGCCATCGTTGTCACCGGGACGGCCACCACCGCGCCACCCACCCGGTGGGCGGTTGTTGTTGCCTTGCCAGTTGCCCGGACGGTTGTCGCCCGGTCGACCGTGCCAGTTGTTTCGCGGCGGCGGATGACCGTGCCAATCGCGGCCGCGGTCGTAGTAGCGGCGATCGTACCCACGGTCGTACCACACGGTGCCGAACGTGGCGCCCGAGAAGCAGCAACCCGGGCCGTAGTCGTAATAGCTGTAGCCGGGCGACACCACGGTCGTGGTCTCTTCCCCGTAATACGCGTCCGCGCCCGTACCGTTGCGGACGTAACCGTAATCGGGATCGTAGTAGCAACCGGCAAGTGGCAGACAGGCCGCGACCGCCAGCAACAGCGAGTGGGCTCGACGCATGGGGGTTTTCTCCGTGGGGACAGCTCGACACTGCGCTCGCGGAATTGAATGGCCGCTAAAAAAAACGGGCCGCACGAGGCGGCCCTTTCCTTTCATTCAGCTTTCACGCTCAGCCTTTGTTCTTCTGCTGGTCGCCGCGCTCGTGCGAGGCGTTGGCGTGCGTGGCTTCCGGCGAGGGAACCTTCGGTGCCGGGTTCGGTTCGTTGCCCGGCTGCACGTTCGGTGTGCCTGCCGCGCCATGTTCGCTGGTGGGCCAGCTGGGCGGCTGGCGATCGCGCTCGCGCTTGGCATCGAGCAGTGCCTGGATGTGCGCTACCGCTTCTTCCTGGCTGATGTGATTGACCGGTGCGTCGTTGGCAGCCGGTGCGGCGAGCGTCGGCTTTGGACGCGGCTTCGGTGCCGGTTTCGGCTTGGCCTTGACTGGTGCGGGCGCAGCGGCGGCCTGAGGCGGCTTGCGCGCGACCTTGGTCTCCGCCGGACGAGCCACCGGCTTCGCCGTGCTGCGTGCGGGAGACTTCGAGGCCGCTGTCTTGCGTGCCGGCGCCTTGCGGGCGGCGGTCTTCTTCGTCGCCGTCTTCGTCACGCGCGACGTCGCCATCTTACGGGTGGCTGCCTTGCTGGTCGCCTTCTTCGCGGCAACCTTGCGCGCTGGCGCCTTCCGGGTGGCGGCCTTGCGAGCGACGGTCTTCCGGGTAGCGGCCTTCTTCGCCGCCTTCTTCGCGGCGACCTTGCGGGCAGGCGCCTTCTTCGCTGCCGCCTTGCGGGCCGAGGTCTTCTTCGCCGCCGTCTTCTTCACGGTGGCCTTCTTCGCCGAAGCCTTCTTCGCCGCCGGACGCACGGCGCTCTTGCGTGCCGTCTTCTTCGTGGCGGCGCGAACGCCAGCCTTCTTCACGGCCGCTTTTTTCGTGGCGGCTTTCTTTGCGGTGGACTTCTTCGTAGCCGTCTTGCGAGCCGCGGACTTCTTCGCGGCGGACTTTCGGGTCGTAGCCATGCGCTCACTCCTCCTGCGGTAGTAGCCGAACGCGAACTACCCCACCGGGGAAAAGCCCGCGTGCAAGCCGGACGATGTCATTCCGATAATTCGTGCCGGTGGGACGCATGATGTAACAGCTGTCGTCCGAAGTCACATAAATCTATCGGAAAAATTCAGGTTCGCTATCAGAACAGTCGCGGTTGTGATAGCGACGCGACGAAGTTCAACAACACGGCGGGATTCAGCGCGACAGTGAAGATGACACCGTAAAGCGCGCCCCACAGGTGTGCGCTGTGGTTGACGTTGTCGCCGCCACGCTTGTCCATGTAGACCGAATAACCCACGAAAAGCAGCGCGTAGATGATCGCCGGCATCGGCACGATGATCAGGTAGATGCGTGACCATGGGCTCAACAGGATGAAGGCGAAGAGAATCGCCGACACCGCGCCCGAGGCGCCCAGGCTGCGGTAACCCGCGTTACGCCGGTTCGCCATGTACGAGGGCAGGATCGAGAAGACCAGCGCGCCGATGTAGAACGTGAGGAAGCCCAGCGGGCCCATGGCGGCGGTGAAGAACTGCTCCATGATCCGGCCGGCGAAATACAGCGAGATCATGTTGAAGAACAGGTGGCCGCCATCGGCGTGGACGAGGCCATAGGTCACCAGCCGGTAGTACTCGCGGCTGCGGCTGAGCGCGGGAGGCCAGAGAATCAGGTCGTCCAGCAGGCGCTGGTTGCGAAATGCGACGATCGAGACCACACAGGTCACGAGGATGATGAGCAACGTGATCATGCCTTGAAAGTGCGTCCTTACGCGCCTGGCCAGCGCGCATCTTGGCGGTATCCCGGCCCGATGTCGAATGCTTCGGTCAATCCCGTTCGGGCTTTGGACGGCTATCATGGCCCTTCCCCCCGTTCCCGGTCCCCTCGATGTCCTCCATCCGCTACAAGCAACTTGACGTCTTCGCCGCCCGTCATGGCGGTGGCAATCCACTGGGCGTCGTCGTCGACGCGCAGGGCTGGTCCGACGCGCGCATGCAACGCTTCGCCCACTGGACCAACCTGGTCGAAACCACCTTCCTGATGCCTCCGCGCGCCGAAGGCGCCGGGTATCGCGCCCGTATCTTCACCCCCACGAAGGAAATCCCCTTCGCGGGCCACCCGACCATCGGCAGCGCGCACGCGGCGCTGGACGCCGGCCTGGTTGTTCCCGACGCCGCCGGCATCGTCTGGCAGGAATGCGGCGCCGGCGTGCTGCCGATCCGCGTGGAAGGCAGTGGCCGCGAGCGCGAGCTGTTCGTGCAGTCGCCCAAGGCACGCATCGTCGGCGACGCATCATGCGGCGGCGAGACGCTTTCCGCCGTGCTTTATGGCGTGAAGCCCGGCGCACTGGCCCCGGCCTGCGTCGAGGGCGGCCGCCGCTGGTGGGTGGCCGAGTTCGCCGATGAGGCGGAATTGCGTGGCTGGCGCCCCGATCACGCCGCCATCCGTGCACTGGCGCTGGCCACCGACACCCTCGGCCTCTGCGTTTTCGCACGTTCGGCCGAAGGTCTCGCCGTCCGCGCGTTTCC
This sequence comes from Luteibacter sp., assembly GCA_035603855.1. GTDB lineage: Bacteria > Pseudomonadota > Gammaproteobacteria > Xanthomonadales > Rhodanobacteraceae > Luteibacter. Next base: position 6,395 of record DATNJP010000255.1, read on the forward strand.
CGCCGGCGTGGGCATCGTCGAAGACCCCGCTTCGGGTGCCGCGAACGGCCTGATCGCCGCGTACGTGGCCGAACGCGACACCACGGGCACGCTCGCGAAGGGTTACGTCGTGAGCCAGGGCCGCGAAGTGGGCCATGACGCCCGCATCATCATCCGCTTCGACGGCACCGCCGTATGGGTCGGTGGTCGCACCAACACCATCATCGACGGCCACGTGGACTGGCAGGACCTCTGACCGTGCAGATCTGGGTCGACGCCGACGCCTGTCCGAATGTCATCAAGGACATCCTGTTTCGCGCCGCCGAGCGCGAACAGGTCGACGTGACCCTGGTCGCCAACCAGTGGATCCGGACGCCGGCGTCGCGTTTCATCCGGTCGATCCAGGTGCCTGGCGGTTTCGATGTCGCCGATGACGAGATCGTGCGCCGCGTGGAGCCAGACGACCTGGTGGTGACGCAGGATATTCCGCTGGCGGCTTTCGCCATCGAAAAAGGCGCCCTGGCACTGCATCCGCGCGGTGAGATGTTCACGCGGGACACCATCGCCGCACGCCTTTCCATGCGTAATTTCATGGAAGAACTGCGCGGCGCCGGCGTGGATACCGGCGGCCCCGCGGCCATGCATCCGCGCGACAGGCAGGCCTTCGCAAACGAACTCGACAAGTGGCTGGCCCGCCGAAGGACAAGCGCCCCCTGATGCAGAAGCCGCACTGTGGAAGCCGCACTGTGGGAGCCGCTTCAGCGGCGATTGTGGGAGCCGCTTCAGCGGCGACTGTGGGAGCCGCTTCAGCGGCGATCCCGCGGCAGCGGGCCGGGTTACGGCGAGCACCCATC
>DATNJP010000256.1:0-2461 GCA_035603855.1 Luteibacter sp.
CCCAGTACACCGTGTGGGTGGGCGGCAGTTCCCGGGCGGACAAACAAGCCACGTTCACGATCTCGCCCTGACCGACAGGCGCACGTGCGCGTTGGGTGCCGTACCATACGCACATGGCTGAAAAACCGACCGATTTCATCGACCAGTACCAGGCTTTCGTCCGTCAGGGCGTGGAAGCCTGGGCGAAGCAGTTCGACCCCAAGGCCACGGGCGTCGAGACGCCATCGCCCGACATCGCTGGCCGCCTTTACGCCAGCCTCAGCGGTTATGGCGACTGGCTGCGCTCCTTCACGACGGGGGAGCCGCAAGGGTCGCCGTTCGCATCGGGCATGCCGCCGTTCGGCCAGGCCGGTCCTGCCGCCGCGCCATTCGGTTATGGTCCGCCGCCGGGCGCGCAGCCCGGTTCCGAGGGCTTCGACGATTGGGTGAAGGCGGCGCGTGAAACGCTTTCCATGCCCGCGTTCGGCCTCACGCGCGAGCAGCAGGAAGAACAACAGGCCTTGTTGCTGGCGTGGATCGATTATGCCGGGCACTACGCGCGTTACCAGGCATTGCTCCAGGGCGTGCAAGACCGCGCCAACGAAACGCTGCACGCCAAGGGGATGCCGCCCGATGCCGACAGCCTGCGCGCCGTCTACGACCACTGGGTGAATCTGGCGGAGGAAAACTACGCCGAGGCCGCGCTGTCCGCCGAATTCCGCGACGTGTATGCCTCGCTCGTCAACGCGCAGATGCGCCTGAAGGTGTTGCAGCAAGGCCAGGTGGAACGCATGGCCACGCAGGCGGGCATGCCCACGCGTCGCGAGGTGAACAGCCTCGGCGAACGCCTGCAAGCCGTGCGCCGTGAGTTGCGCCACATGCAGGGGCTCGTTGCCGAGGTCGAAGCGTTACGCGCGGAGGTCGCCGCGTTGCGCGGTGGCGCATCCAGCGCGGCTGTGAAGAAGGCTTCCGCAAAAAAGGCCACCAAGGGAAGGACGCGATGAGCGCCTATCCGTTCCATATCGACCCCGAGCGTGCGCGCGAGGAAGTCGAAGCCTTCCGCCGCAAGGTGGAAGCCGGGATGGAGACCCTGAAGCACATCGGCCCGGTCGAGATGGGCACGACGCCGCGCGAGGCCGTCTATACCGAGGACAAGCTCACGCTCTGGCATTTCAAGGGCGAAAAGCCGCCCACGTCGAAGACACCGCTGCTGATCTGCTACGCGCTGGTCAACACGCCGTGGATGGTCGACCTGCAGGAAGATCGTTCGATGGTGCGCAACCTGCTTGCGCAAGGCGAAGATGTCTACCTGATCGACTGGGGCTATCCCGATGGCGCCGATCGGTGGCTCACGCTCGAGGATTATATCGACGGCTATCTGGATCGCTGCGTCGACGTGGTGCGCACCCGGCACGGTATCAACGCGCTGAACCTGCTCGGCATTTGCCAGGGTGGCGTGTTCTCGCTGTGTTACACCGCGTTGCATCCGGAAAAGGTGCGCAACCTGGTCACGATGGTGACACCGGTGGATTTCCACACGCCCGACAACATGCTCTCGCATTGGGTCCGCAACGTGGACATCGACCTGTTCGTCGATACGATCGGCAACATTCCCGCCGACCTGATGAACTTCGCCTATCTCACATTGAAGCCGGTACGCCTCAACCAGCAGAAATACATCGGCCTCGTCGACATCCTCGACAACCCGAAGGAAGTGGAGAACTTCCTGCGCATGGAAAAGTGGATCTTCGATTCACCGGACCAGGCGGGCGAGGCTTTCCGTGAGTTCGCTCGCGACTTCTTCCAGAAGAACCAGCTGATCGAAGGCAAGGCCCATATCGGCGGCCGCACGATCGACCTGAAGAAGATCACCCAGCCGGTGCTCAACATCTACGCAGAGCAGGATCATCTCGTGCCACCGGCCGCCTCCACGCCGATGGATGGGTTGATCGGCAGCAAGGATTACACCGCGCTGGCTTTCAAGGGCGGTCATATCGGCATCTATGTTTCAGGCCGCGCGCAGAAGCAGGTGCCTCCCGCCATTCACGCCTGGCTCGCCGATCGATGACCGTGCGCTTCGCGAAAATCCTGATGTCGCTGGCACTGGCGGCGTTCGCGTTCGTGGTGACCTACGACAACCTGGTCGACTACGGTTCGAACTTCGTTTTCGTGCAGCACGTGCTGTCCATGGACACCACGTTCCCCAACAATGCCCTGATGGGGCGCGCGATCACGACCCCGGCCCTGTGGCACGCGGGCTACGCATGCATCATCGCGGGCGAAGGCCTGACCTTCGCGTTGCTCTTGCTGGGCTCGATCTCCCTCTGGCGTGCGCGGCGCGCACGCGGCGCGGCGTTCGACGCGGCGAAACGCTGGGTCGTCGCCGGCTGCACGGTGGGCTTCCTCGTGTGGTTCTTCGGCTTCATGGTCGTCGGCGGCGAGTGGTTCGCCATGTGGCAGTCGAAGATCTGGAACGGGCAGG
>DATNJP010000257.1:0-2995 GCA_035603855.1 Luteibacter sp.
GGCTGGCCGTCCAACGGCGACCGCTACAAGTACGCCTATCCCAGCGTCTCCAACGAGGCGATCTTCCTGCGCTCGTTCTTCAACGCGGCCAAGGCCAACGGCATCGACGACTACTACGTCCTCGAAGCCATCGACCAGCCGTGGAAGGAAAACCTTGGCGAAGGCCGCACCGGCGCGTACTGGGGCATGTTCAACGCCGACCGCCAGTTGAAGTTCCCCTTCACCGGCCCGGTGACCGAAGACGTGGGCTGGCCGTGGAAGGCCTTCGCCGCGTCGATCCTGGCTTTCTTCCCGATGCTCTGGTTCGGCCTCCGCTTCAGCCGCTTCAAGCTGATGGGCCGCCTGTTCTTCATGGCGCTGATCCAGCTGGCCTGCGGCCTGATCGTCTGGTCGGCCACCCTGCCCTTCAATTTCTACCTCAGTCCGTTCGACTGGGCGATGCTGATCCTGCTGTTCCCGGCGCAGATCGCCATCCTGGGCATCCTGTTGATCAACGGCTTCGAATTCACCGAAGTGCTCTGGCGGCGCAGCTGGATCCGTCACGCCGGCATGCTCCCACCCGACCCGGTGGAACGGCAGCCGTTCGTGTCCATCCACCTGGCCTGCCACAACGAGCCACCGGAAATGGTCCAGATCACGCTGGACTCCCTGGCCGCGCTCAACTACGAGAATTTCGAAGTCCTGGTGCTGGACAACAACACCAAGGACCCGGCGGTGTGGAAGCCGGTCGAGGAATACTGCAAGCAGCTGGGTCCGAAGTTCCGCTTCTTCCACCTGGAACCCTGGCCGGGCTACAAGGCGGGCGCGCTGAACTTCGGCCTCACCGCCACCGACGAGCGCGCCGATGTCGTGGCCGTGATCGACGCCGACTACGTCGTGCGCGAAGACTGGCTGGCATCGCTCACGGGTTACTTCCACGACGCCAAGGTCGCCGTGGTGCAGTGCCCGCAGGCGCATCGCGATTTCGAGAAGAACCGCTTCCGCCGCATGACGGCCTGGGAGTACGACGGCTTCTTCCGCATCGGCATGCATCACCGCAACGAGCGCAACGCCATCATCCAGCACGGCACCATGACCATGGTCCGCCGGTCGGCGCTGGAAGGTACCGGCGGCTGGTCGGAATGGACGATCTGCGAAGACGCCGAACTGGGCCTGCGCCTGATGCATGCGGGCTACGAGCTGGTCTACGTCGACGAACTGATGGGCAAGGGCCTCACCCCCGCCGACTTCAAGGCGTACAAGAGCCAGCGCTACCGCTGGGCGTTCGGCGCCATGCAGATCCTCAAGGGCCGCTGGAGCTGGATGACGCGCAAGGGGCCGCTTTCCGCCGGCCAGCGCTTCCACTTCCTCACCGGCTGGTTCAGCTGGTTCGCGGACGCGCTGCACTTCGTCTTCACGATGATGGGCCTGCTCTGGACCGCCGGCATGATCTACGCGCCGGAGTACTTCAACCTGCCGATGCAGCTGTTCCTGATCCCCGTGATCGGGTTCTTCTTCGCCAAGGCGATCTTCGGTGTCGTGCTGTACCGCGCCCGTGTCCCGTGTAGCTGGTACGACACCATCATGGCGTCCGTGGCCAGCATGGGCCTGTCCCATGCCATCGCACGCGGCATCCTGCATGGCCTGACGCGCGAGAAGACGGCCTTCGTGGTCACGGCGAAGAGCCGCCGCATGGGTGGCAGCAGTTTCGCCGCCTTCGCGCCCGTGCGTGAGGAAGGTCTCATGGCCATCGCGCTCCTGTTGGCCGTCATCGGCATGGCCTTGCACTACGGCAACGAATACATCGAGAGCGAGCTCTGGATGTTCATCCTGGCCGCCCAGTCGATCCCGTACGTGTCGGCCCTGGTCGGCGCCTGGATCGCCCACCGGGCTGGCGACGAGGCGGGCTGATTCGCCCTCCTCTCCGCGCCCGGGAAGCGGGGCCGTTCATGTTTGTGTATCGACCTTGCACGCCGCGCGCGGTAAGTTACGCCAAGACTTCATGTCAGGGGACGCTGGAAGCGCCCCCGTAAGCGGCCGTTCCCCACGGCCTTGGATCACGACCGGAACGGGACGCGCATGCGCCTTACCAGACGCCATGGACTGCTGCTTCTGCCGTGGTTCCTCATCCCCTCGGTAGCCCACGCGGGCATCGTGCTCAACGTCGACGGAGTCGACGAGAACCTGAAGAACGCCATCGTCGCCAGCGTCGAGCTGAGCCAGTACGCCAAGCGCGACGTCACCGCCGCCCAGGTCCGCCGTCTCTACGAAAAAGCACCCGACGAAGTCCAGGCCGCGCTGCGCCCTTACGGCTACTACGAAGCCACGGCCACGGGCGACCTCAAGCAGGTGGGCAACGACTGGCAGGTCACGCTGCACGTGGTCACCGGCACGCCCGTGGTCGTCACATCGGTGAAGGTCGAGATGGACGACGAAGCCGGCAAGGTGCCGGTGGTCCGCCGCGCCGTGCGCGGTGTCGACAACCTCAAGGGCAAGACGCTCAACGATGGCGCCTACGACGGCGCGCGCGATGCCGTGAGTGGTGCACTCACGGCCACAGGCTTCCTCGACGCCCGCCTGGTCACTCACACAGTGGAGGTGAACCGCGCGGAACACAGCGCCGCGGTGAACCTGAAGTGGGAAGCGGGCCAGCGTTACCGCTACGGCCGCATCCACTTCAAGAATTCGCAGTTTCGCGAAGACTTTCTCGACCGCTACGTACCGTTCAAGAGTGGCGACTACTTCTCGCAGAGCCAGCTCCTGGAATTGCAGCAGGCACTGAACGGCGCCGACTACTTCGCCGTGGTCAACGTCATCCCCGACACGGACAACGCGAAGGACGGCACCATCGACATCGAGGTGGAGCTGGAACCCGCCAAGCGAACGATCTATACGGGTGGCCCCTTCTTCGGCACCGACACGGGCGCGGGCCTGCGTGGCGGCATCGAGAAGCGCTGGATCAACGACCGCGGCCACAAGTGGAAGAACGAGCTGGTGCTCGCGCAGCGTTTGAAGA
>DATNJP010000258.1:0-2510 GCA_035603855.1 Luteibacter sp.
TGGAAGCGGCGATCCTCTCGCAGCCGCTGATCCAGGCGGTGAGCGGACGCCTGAAGGAGACCGCGTGATGCGCGAGGAAGCCCATCGGTTCGGTCGCGGTCGCCACCTGGTCGGCATCGCAGGCCTGGCCGACGTTGCCGCCGGCGACACCGGCGTGATCGTGATCAATGCGGGCCTGGTGCATCGCATCGGCCCGTTCCGCCTGCACGTGGAACTGACCCGCCAACTCAACGCGGCGGGTTACCCGACGTTGCGCTTCGACCTTTCCACGCTCGGCGACAGCACGGCCACGGGCGGCTGGCAGACGCGCACGCAACAGGTGTGCGCCGATCTTGACGATGCCATGAACCTGCTCAAGTCCCGCGCGGGCTGCGAGCGCTTCGTGCTAGTCGGCCTCTGCTCCGGTGCGCAAAACGCGCACATCGTGGCGGCCACCGATCCCCGCGTGTCGGGTGCCGTATTCCTCGACGGCTATGCCTACCGGACCCTTGGTTACAAGTTGCGCCATTACCTGCCGCGCATCGTGGATCCGGGTCGCTGGGCCCGGCTGTTGCGCCGCCGGGCGGGTGGCGGTGGCGACGGCCTGCCAAAGCCACCTTCGGAACCCATCTTCGCCGTGGCGCCCGCACCGCGCGAGGAAGTCATCGCCGACTTCACCGGCATGGTCGCGCGCGGGATGAAGCTGTACCTCGTCTATTCCGGCGGCATCAGCAATTACTTCAACCACGCGCGGCAGTTCCGCGAGTGCTTCGGCAAGGTCATGAGCCATCCGGCGGTGACTACGCGTTATCTCGCCGAGACCGATCACACCTACATCCTCACTGGTGACCGCGCGCGTCTGCTCGATGGCATCGGTGGCTGGCTTGCGCACAATTTCCCACCGGCCGCGGCCGGGAGGCACGCATGAATTCGGTCCTGGTCACGGGCGGTGCCGGTTACATCGGCAGCCACACGGTGCAGCAACTGGTCGAACGCGGCGACCGTGTCGTCGTGATCGACAACCTTTCCACGGGTTTCCGGGAGGCGGTACGCGGGGCGGCGTTCGTCGAGGGAAACGTCGGCGACGCGGATCTCGTGTCGCGCGTGCTCGAGATGCACCAGGTGGATTCAGTGCTGCATTTCGCCGCGCACACGGTCGTTCCCGAGTCGATGAGCGATCCGCTCAAGTACTACATGAACAATACGGGCAATACACGCAACCTGCTTGCGTGCTGCGCCCAGGCACGTATCGACAAGTTCATCTTCTCCTCCACCGCCGCCGTTTACGGCACGACCACGGAAGGCGTCGCCGACGAAGACACGCCGACGCAACCGATCAACCCGTACGGACGGTCGAAGCTGATGTCCGAGACGATGTTGCGCGACTGGTGCGCCACGGGTGCCATGCGCCACGTGATCCTGCGTTACTTCAACGTGGCCGGCTGCGATCCGCAGGGGCGTATCGGGCACTCGACGCCAGAAGCGACGCTGCTGATCAAGGTGGCTTGCGAGCATGCCGTCGGCAAGCGCCCTTCGGTGGCGATCTACGGCACCGATTACGATACGCCCGATGGGACCGGCGTCCGTGACTTCATCCACGTGGAAGATTTGGCCGCTGCGCACCTGCGCGCGCTGGATCATCTGCGCCAGGGCGGTGATTCGCTGACGCTCAACTGCGGTTACGGGCATGGGTACAGCGTGCGCGAGGTCATCGACGCCGTGGCCAGCGCCGCTTCGCATCCGCTCAACGTGCTGGAGCTGCCACGCCGGCCGGGCGACATCCCGAAGCTGATCGCGTGCAGCGATCGCCTGCGCCATGAACTCGGTTGGGAACCGCGTTACGACGACCTCGATGTCATCGTGCGCACAGCCTTGTCCTGGGAATACCGGCTGGCAGGGAGCGCATTACCCATCGCGTCGGTGGCATGAACGTTCGTGCTCACCCATCGCTGCGCCAGCGCAGGCTAGCCCTGCGCGAGGCCGAGCTTTCCTCGTCCCCACCGTCAGGCCTCATGCGCCACATCCTCTTCGTTCTAGGCTGCCTGCTAGCCCTGGCCGCCGCGTCGTTCACCCACCCGGCGAGAGCCTCGACTTCTGTACGAGCCTCGACCTCTGTAGGAGCCTCAGATGTTGTGGGAGCCTCAGATGTTGTGGAGCCCTCAGATGTTGTGGGAGCCGCTTCAGCGGCGATCCCGCGGCAGCGGGCCAGTCCTTCGCGAGCACCCATCGCCGCTGAAGCGGCTCCCACAACAGCTTCTGCAGCAACTTCAACAACAGCTTCTGCAACAGCTGCCACAACAGCTCCGGCAGCACAGAAAATCGAGGTGCATCGGCTGGCTGGGCGGGGCGACGACTTGCTTGTGACCGTCGGCATCCCGTTCCCCCCGGGCACGCTGCATGACCCAAAGCAGGTCCATATCCTCGACGCCCACGGCGCCGAGGTGCCCGCGTCCGTCACCACCACGCTCCGCTGGCACTTCCGCGACGACAGCGTGCGCGCCGTACGCGTGCAGTTTCACGGGGCGCCGGGC
>DATNJP010000259.1:0-4968 GCA_035603855.1 Luteibacter sp.
GATGACGCACATGACGACCAAAATGAATCTGCCGGGTAGCGCGCGCCATCGGTCGCGCCGCTGGATCCTCGGCGTCACGCTGGCCCTTGCCGGCGCGTTCGCCGGGACGGCAGCGGCCGCCAATTCGCTGCAGAACGTCACTTATGACGCGCAGCCAGGGGGCCGCGTCCAGTTGACCCTCGCCTTCTCGGAATCCGCACCGGAGCCGAAGGTCTTCACGACCAGCAATCCGCCGCGCATCGCGATTGACCTGGCGGACACCACCAACGCCTACAGCACGCGCCATCTCGACATCGGGAAGGGCGCTACGGCCGGTGTTTCCGTGGTCTCGGCCGGTGGCCGCACCCGCGTGACCGTCGAACTCTTCCGCGAGTCGGCTTACAAGACCCAGGTGGATGGCAAGAACCTGATCGTCACGGTCAACAACGGACCGAGCGGCGCCACGACCACGACGGCCATCGTCTCCGATCCGACCAAGGCACTGCCGTCCAGCGCGGGCGTGCCGGTGTCGAACATTGACTTCCGCCGCGGCCAGAATGGCGAAGGCCGCGTCCTGGTGGCTCTGGGCAGCACGTCGACCACGCCGGAGATGCACCGCGAAGGCGATCACGTGATCGTCAGCCTTCCGGGCTCGACCCTGCCGCCGAAGCTTGCCCAGCGGCTGGATGTGCTGGACTTCGCCACGCCGGTCCAGTCGATCGAGCCGACGTCCCGCCCGGGTGGTGCCCGTCTCGATATCCGCACGCGCGGCGAGGTCGAGGTGTCCGCCTACCAGAATGGCACCGAGTACGCCGTCGAAGTGGCGCCGAAGAAGGCCGCCGCACCGACGGGCAAGGCCGCCAAGGGTCAGGAACCGACATATTCGGGTTCCCGCCTGACCTTCAATTTCCAGGACATCCCGGTCCGCTCCGCCCTGCAGCTCATCGCCGACGAAGCAAAGCTCAACCTCGTCGCTTCCGATAGCGTCGGCGGCAGCGTCACGTTGCGCCTCGTCAACACACCGTGGGACCAGGCACTGGACGTGATCTTGCGTGCCAAGGGCCTGGACAAGCGCCGCAGTGGCAACGTCGTCTGGATTGCTCCGCAGGCCGAGCTCGCCAGCTACGAGCAGAGCCTGGCGGATGCCCGCCAGAAGGCCGAGGATTCCGCTGAACTTGTCTCCGACTACATTCCGATCAGCTACGGCAAGGCAGAAGACATCGCCAAGTTGCTGACCTCGGGCAGCATGCAGAGCACTGGCGGTTCGACGGGTGGCAACACGACTCGCGGATTCCTTTCCCAGCGCGGCAGCGTCTCGTTCGACGACCGCACCAATACGCTGCTGATCAACGACACGCCGGAGAAGATTCGTGACCTGCGCGAGTTGATCGGCACGCTTGACCGCCCGGTCCAGCAGGTACTGATCGAATCCCGCATCGTCGTCGCAACCGACCAGTTCACCCGCCAGCTGGGTGTTCGTTGGGGTGCGCAGGGCTTCAACCACAACAACGCCAACCAGATCGTTGGTACGACGCCTGACCTGAGCAGTGGTGGCACCGGCACGACAGCCGGTGGTACGGGTGGCCTCGTGACCAGCGTCCGCAACAGCGACGTGAACTACGCCAACGCGGTGAACCAGTACAACGCGAACGGCGGCACCGGCGACCTGCCGACCCGCGATCCGTACACCCTGCCGGGCGGCTACAACGTCAACCTGCCTGTCTCCAACCCGGCCGGCAGCATCGGCCTGGCGATCCTCGGCGCGAACTACCTCGTCGACCTGGAACTGTCGGCGGCACAGACCGAAGGCCGCAGTGAAGTCATCTCCAGCCCGCGCGTCATCACCGCCAACCAGCAGGAAGCGGTGATCAAGCAGGGTACGCAGATCGGCTACGTGACCTACCAGGCCTCCAACTCGGGCGGCGGCGCTTCCAACGCCACCGTGCAGTTCAAGGACGCGGTGCTCGAGCTGCGCGTCACCCCGACCATCACGGCCGACAGCCGCGTGTACCTGAAGATCAACGTGAAGAAGGATGCCCTCGCCGGCAACACGGCGTCGCCGGGCGGCGGTTTCGTCCCGTCGATCGATACCCGCGAGATCAACACGTCGGTGCTCGTCGATAACGGCCAGACCGTGGTCCTGGGTGGCATCTACGAGATCACCAAGTCCAACACCGTGGACAAGGTGCCGGGTCTGGGCGACATCCCGGGCCTGGGCGTGCTGTTCCGCCGCACCAACCGCGGCAACAACAAGGCCGAGCTGCTCATCTTCGTCACGCCGCGCATCCTGAGCGATACGCTGCAGTAAGAAGCCGTCCGCTGCTTGTCCAAACGCCCGCGCCAGTCGCGGGCGTTTTTTTTGCCCCCGGTTCTGTGACACGGCGCATGCCGGGGGAGGGGTTCGCGAGCTAATGTCGGGTGCTTGTCAGGGATCCAGAATCTCGGGGTGATTCGAAGAGGTCGTCATCGTGGCGGTCTCCCAACAATCGTGAGGTTTGACATGACGTTCAATGGAAAGAGCTTGTTGTCCGGTCTCCTCTTCGCCGCCGTGGCCTTCGCCATGTCCGGTGCCACCTCAGCCACCACCGTGCCGGGTATCGGCCAGGATGGCGCGCCGACCCTGTCGGGCTGCCTGTCGGATACGTTGCCACCCCAGATCACCTCGGGATGGATCCAGACCAACCAGGGATACCAGTCGCCCTGTTCGGCGCCAGGCAGCATCCCCGGCGTGAACTGGCAGGAGATGACGTATTTCCTCGACCTGCCGGTCGGGGCGACCCTCGATGTCTGCCTCTCATTCGGCTATCCCACGGGCTGGGCGGTGATCGCCCAACGCAAGGACCCCAGCCGCTGCGGTTATTTCCAGGGGCAGGTGTTCTCCAACAACGTCGTGACGATACGGCGTAACTCGTAAGCGGGGCGCCGCCGCCGGCAGGGGCTCCCTGACCCCTGCCGGTGGTTGGCTAAACTTCTGGGTGCGAGTGTGGTCTTATCATCCATTCCGCGTTACGAGTTACCGAGATGACCACACTGCTAGCCGACCCCACGCCCTTGCAGGCGGCCTTCGTTCGCCTTCGCGAAGAGCTGGCGCGGGGCATCATCGGACAGCCGCACCTGGTCGAGTGCCTGCTCATCGCCTTGCTGGCCGATGGCCACCTGTTGGTCGAAGGCGCCCCGGGCCTGGCCAAGACCACCGCCATCAAGGCCCTGGCCACGCGGGTCGAGGCGGACTTCCACCGCATCCAGTTCACGCCCGACCTGTTGCCGGCCGACCTGACCGGTACCGATATCTTCAGGCCGCAGACCGGCAGCTTCGAGTTCGAACGCGGTCCGCTTTTCCACAACATCGTGCTCGCGGACGAGATCAACCGCGCGCCGGCGAAAGTCCAGTCCGCCCTGCTGGAGGCCATGGCCGAGCGCCAGATCACCATCGGCCGGCGTACCTGGGCATTGCCCGACCTGTTCATGGTCATGGCCACGCAGAACCCGATCGAGCAGGAAGGCACGTTCGCGCTCCCCGAGGCGCAACTCGATCGTTTCCTCATGCACGTGACCATCGGTTACCCGGACGCCGATGCGGAACTGGCCATTCTCCGCCTCGCCCGCGAGCAGGCTCGCCAGGCGCTGCACCCGGTGCCGCTACCGTCGCACATGCTGCGTCCCGCGGACGTCTTCGCCGCGCGCGACGCCGTGCTTGCCGTGCACATGGCCGAGCCGCTGGAGCTTTACATCACCCAACTCGTGGTGGCTACGCGCGAAGCCGGCAAATACGGACCCGAGCTGGCCCGCTGGATCGCATGGGGCGCGAGCCCGCGCGCCACGATCGCCCTCGACCGTTGCGCGCGTGCGCATGCGTGGCTGGCGGGTCGCGACTACGTCGTGCCGGACGACATCCATGCCATCGCGCATGAAGTGCTTCGTCACCGCGTGCTGCCGAGCTACGAGGCCGAAGCGGAAGGCGTGCGCATCGACGCGGTCATCGACCGCCTGCTGGACCTCGTTCCACTGCCGTGAACGCGACCGCACCCATCGCCGATGGGCGCGTCCATGTGTCGCTCCCGGAACTGATCGCCCTCCGGTCCCGCGTGGCCCGCGCGCCTGCGCCGCCCGTCGTATCGCGCGTGCAACGCAGCGGCCAGCGGCCGGGGCGACTGCATGGTCGAGGCATGGACTATGCCGAATCACGCGTCTATCAGGCGGGTGACGACGTACGCCGCATGGATTGGCGGCTGACGGCACGTAGTGGTGTCGCGCATACGAAGTTGTTCCAGGAAGAGCGCGAAGGCCGCCTGCTGATCCTGCTCGACACGAACGCGAGCATGCGATTCGGCACGCGCGTGCGCTTCAAGTCGGTACAGGCGGCGCGCGCCGCGGCCATGGCGGCGTGGTATGCGGTGCGCGGTGCGGATCGCGTTGGCGTGCTCGCCTTCGGCGGGCAACGCCAGTTGCTGCGGCCACAGGGCGGATCACGAGGCGCGCTGGCGATCGCGGGCGCCATCGCCACCTGGGACAGCCTTCCCCCCGGTGATGACGAATCACTGTCGGGCGCGCTGCAACGCGCGGGCCGACTGATGCACGGCGCGTCGCGCGTGCTCCTCATCAGCGATGGTTTCGCGGTGGACGAGGCGGCGCGCGGACGCATGCTCGGCCTCGTCGCGAAAGCGGAAGTCTCCGTGCTGACCGTCGCCGATCCCCTCGAACTCGGCGAACCACCGGCGGGTCGCTATCCTTTCGCGCACCGTGGCACGCATTACGACGTGGTGCTGCATGGCGAACGCCAGCGCGCGGACTTCGCGCGCAGCCTCGGCGAGGGCAACCGTCACCTGGACGAACTCTGCACGGGGTTGGGTCTGCGGCACCGAACGCTGGACACGACCGCCGATCCGCTCGATGCGGTCGTCGCCCTGCTTGGTACGGTGAGGGCACGTTGATGCCGGCGAACGGACCCGAACTTCGCGACATCCATGTGCCGCCCGTATCGATGTGGTG
>DATNJP010000260.1:0-11229 GCA_035603855.1 Luteibacter sp.
CGAAGCCACGCGATGCGCCACGGGATAGCCCGTGCGCGGATCGATGTGGTGCGAATAGAACGTGCCGCCGCTTTCGAAGAAATGCCGGTAGTCGCCCGACGTGGCGATCGCCTTGTCCGTCAGCGACACGACGCGGCCGACTTCATCGAGCGTGTCGACCGCGCCTGCGGCGGCGCCGGGTCGCTCGATGCCAACATGCCAGGGCGAGCCATCGGGTTTGCGACCATGGGCGCGCAACTCCCCGCCGACTTCGACGAGATAGGCGTGGACGCTGGAACGATCCAGGAATCGGGCGACCTGGTCGACACCGAATCCTTTCGCGACGGAAGACAGGTCGACATAAATGCCGCCCGGCTGAAACGCGCGATGGTTAGCCTCATCCAGCCTGATCTTCGCCCAGCCCACGCGCGATCGCGCCGCGGCGATCGCCGCGGCATCGGGTGCATCGCGGGGACGCTTCTCGGGGCCGAAGCCCCACAGGTTCACCAACGGCCCGACCGTCGGGTCGTATGCGCCGCCGGTGTCCTTCGCCAGCGACAGCGCATAGCGCAGCACGTCGAAGAACTCGGGCGGCAGTGCCTGCCACGTGCCGGCCGGCGCGCGGTTGAAACGGCTGAGGTCGGACTCCGCCTCGTACGTGCTCATCTGCGCGACGACACGATCGACCTCCGCCTGGATACCGTTTTCGATGGTGCGATCGTCGATGCCCTCGGGCAACACGGCATTCACCGACCATGTCGTGCCCATGGTCTCGCCTTCGAAGCGTCTGACTTCGGTGGCGGAGGCGAGACCGATCCAAGCGGCCATGATCAAGGCACACCCTTGTAGGAGCCGCTTCAGCGGCGATCCGGCGGCGGCGGGGTGGGTTATCGCTAGCACCCATCGCCGCTGAAGCGGCTCCCACAAGGGCAGTGCAGCCGCCTGCAAGGGCGGTGCGGCATCCTGCGTGGGGGGTGTGGGGTGGTGCTTGGAGAGAGGTGGCGGCATCGGCTTATTGCGGGAGCACTTCGAGCGTTGCCGTGTATGCCAGGCGGCGTTGCTTCGCTTCCTTTACCGAGGTCTTCGTGTCTTCCGTCGACGCGTTCACCCAATACATGCCGGCCTCCGGCCACGTGAAGGAGAACTTCCCGTCCTTGTCGGTCGTGGTATCCATCTCGCCCTGCGCGTTGCGATAGCGCGTGGCGCCATCGATCGCCACCACCTTGAGGTTCGGCGCGGGCTTGCCATCGAGCAGCAGTTGGAACGTGGCCTTCTCGCCCGCCACGAGGTCGTTCGGCTGCGTGACTGGGACGAGCTCGAGCCCCTTGTTCGTCGGCTTCAACGCGCCATCGCTCGGCGAACCCTGGGTGACGAAGGTCTCGACACGCGAGGCCATCTCGCTTACCTGCACGTTCTTTGCGTTCGCCGGAATGGCGGCCTTGAGCTCATCGGCCTTGCCGCGCCAGCGCTTCTTCTGGCCGTCGACCTCGTAGTTGGCGAACACGCCCTGGTTGACCAGGGCGAGACGATACGTGCCCTTCTGCGGCACGGCCAGGTCGAACGTGCTGCGGTACTTGCCGGTGGCCGCGTTCTCCGGCTTCACCGTCGAGCCGTCGGGCGCGGTGATCACGAGCTGGTCGAGCTGTGCCGGGAAGTGATCGGGGTAATAGAGATCGTTGGAGATGGCGGCGTCGACGGTCACCCATGCATCGTCGCTGGAGATGACGGTGGCCGAGGGCAGCATCCACTGCTTATGCGCCTGCGCGGCGAGGGGCAGGACAAGGGCGGCGCAAAGCGCGACGCGAACGAACAGGTGCTTCATGGCATGGCTCCGGTCAGGGATTGAGGTCGAGGTTGATCTGGCCAAGTTCTTCGCTGCCCTTCGCGGACAGGTGCGCCGGTGCTTTCGCCGGCCACTCGAACGGAATGCGCTGGGCTTCGCGCCCACCCACTTCGCGCGCCGCCTCGACGACCAGTTCGTAACGACCCGGCGCGAGCGTGCCCAGCGGGGGCTTGCCGTCGCTGAAGCGCAGCTGGTGCTGTCCAGCGGGACGCGTCGCTCCCGAGACACCATCGATCGGCATCGTCTGCTCGCGGCCGCTGCGCCTCCACCATTGGCGCATGTCCTTCAGCCACTTCGTGCCCTCGCCATCCGCCTTCTTCACGTCGTACCAGACCGCGAGATTGGCCGCGACGCTGTGGTCTTCGCGCTCGATCCACACGGCGACGTAAGGTCGATGGTATTCGGCGACCTTGAGCGTGGGGATCTCCACGGTGAGGTTCATGTCAGCGGCGAAGACCGGCGACACGGACACGAGGCAGAGGGCGAACGGCAGGAAGCGACGCATGGAAGATTCCGTCAGTGGATGAATAGAAGCGCGAGGACGACCGGCAACACGAAGCCGAGCGCCACCATCGGCCAGGTCATGCCGCGTTGGCCCGCGTGCATCTTGAGCAGGAGCAGCCCCGTCAGCGCGAAGACCACGCAGGCCAGCGCGAAGACATCGATGAACCAGCTCCACACCGGACCCGTGTTGCGGCCCTTGTGCAGATCGTTGAGGTAGGCGAGCCAGCCCCTGTCGGTGACCTCGTATTGCACATCGCCCGTGACGCGATCGATGCTGACCCAGGCATCGCCGCCGGGGCGCGGCAGCGAGACATAGACTTCATCGTCGCTCCAGTCGCCGGGCCGGCCGTCGATGCGAGCCCCTGTCCGCTCTTGCACGAAAGCGGCGATGGGCGTGGCGACCGGTGCCGACTTCCGCCCCGGATCGCTCAGCTGTTTCAACAGGGCATCCGGCAACGTGGCCGCATGTTGCTGGACGCGCGGCGAGGCCTCGATCCGCGAGGCATGGTTCAGCGTGAAGCCCGTCACCGAGAACAACAGCAGCACCACCAGCGAGATGGCGGAACTGATCCAGTGCCAGCGATGCAGGTGCTTGAGCCAGAACGCGCGGCGTTGCCGGTCGACGGTGTCGCGCATGTCCTGGAACGCCCCTGGTAACGGTGCCTCGAAGCCTTGATGGTAAACCAAAATAGGAATCGTTCGCAATTGGAATGGCGATCCGCGGGGCGGGAAAGCACAGCGAAAGCCTGCCGCGACAGCATGCGGAAAGCCCACTCCGGAGCGTATCCTTGGCCCTCATGCGCATCCTCCTTGCCGAAGACGACGCCGCCATCGGCGCGGCCGTACGAGCCTCCCTTGAACAGGGCGGTCATGCCGTGGACCACGTAACGGACGGCTCCAGCGCCGACCACGCATTACGCGACCACGACTACGACCTGCTCGTGCTCGACCTTGGACTCCCCTTGCTCGACGGCAGCGATGTGCTCGCGCGCGCGCGTAAGCGCGGGGCCAGCCTGCCGGTGCTGGTGGTCACCGCGCGCGAAGGCCTGAAAGAGCGTGTGCGCATCCTCGATCTTGGTGCCGACGACTACCTGGTGAAGCCGTTCGCGCTCGCCGAGTTCGACGCCCGCGTGCGCGCCCTGCTCCGTCGTCGCACCAGCAACGGCACGCCGGAATTCCGCATCGGCCGGTTGCGCCTCGACATCCCCGGGCATCGTGCATGGATCGGCGAATCGGCCCTCGACCTCACGGCCCGCGAGTTCGGCCTCATCGAGGCCCTTGCCGCGCGTGCGGACAAGGTCACCAGCCGCGCGCAACTCGTCGAGGCCCTGTGCAACTGGGACGAAGACCTGACCGACAACGGCCTCGACATCGCCTTGCATCGCCTGCGCAAGAAGCTCCAGGGCTCGGGCACCAACGTGCGCACCATCCGCGGCCTGGGCTACCTGCTCGAAGAATCCGCGGATGCCTGAACGCCGCCACGCGGCGCGGCGTCCCGCGCGCCCCAGCCTGCGCAGGCGCCTGCTCACCTTCCTGCTGGTTCCCGTCCTCGGCGTGCTCGTGCTCGACGCCGTGATCGGCTACTTCGTCGCGTTGGCGTATTCGAACCGCGTGCACGACGCCGATCTCTCCGACTCCGCGCTGACGCTCTCGGAAATGATCGGCAGCGACGCCCTGCGCGGCGAACTCACCGCGCAGGCGAGGTTCCTGCTCGAATACGATCCCGACGGCCGCAATTACTACGCCGTGATGAGCGATCGTCATGGACGCATGATCGGCAACGCCGAGCTCGAAGGCCCCGGCCAGCCCGTGGTCACCGACGCGGCACCCCGCCTCTACGACACCGCGCTCGGTCATCGTCCGTTGCGCGCCGCCATCATGCGCGTGCCGAACCACCAGGAACCGGGCGACGTGCTCACCATCACCGTCGCCGAGAACCTGCGCGACCGGCATATCCGTGCGCGAGAGATCCTTTTCCTTACCCTGCCGATGCAGGCGCTGTTGATCGTCGCCGTGCTCTCGCTGGTCTGGTTCGGCGTCAGTCACGGCCTCGGCGTGCTGGAGCCACTGACGACGCGGCTCAGCCGCCGTGGCCATGACCTCGGTCCCATCGGCGAGGAAGACGTCCCGGTGGAGATCCTGCCGCTGACCCGCACCATCGACGACCTGTTCGCGCGCATGCGCAACATGCTGGGCCTGCAAGAACGCTTCATCGCCGACGCCGCGCACCAGCTGCGCACGCCGCTGGCGGGCATCCAGTTGCATGTGGAGCGCCTGGAAAGCACCACCGATGCCACACAACGGGCCGATGCGCTCGGCCATGTGCACCGCCTCGCCGCACGTGCCGCGCGGACCTCCGCGCAGTTGCTCGCGCTGACGCGCACGCAATCGCCCGACCTGCCCGACCACGATGGCATGGACCTTATCGACCTGGGCACGGTGGTGCCCGAAGCCGTGGCCATGCGCGTGCACCAGGCCCTGGCACTGGGGGTCGACCTTGGCTACGAAGGCGGCGAGGCGAGTTGCCTGGTCCGGGGCGACGCCCTGCAGATTCAGGAAGTGATCGACAACCTCGTCGACAACGCCTTCCACTATGCCGGCCGTGGCCACGCGGTGACGGTATCGCTGGAAATCGACGAGGACGAGGTGATCCTGGCCGTGGAGGACGACGGCCCTGGCGTGGACGATGCATTCCTCGACCAGCTCGGCGAACGCTTCTTCCGGGTCCCCGGCGTCGACGAGGATGGCACCGGCCTCGGCCTGGCGATCGTGGAAAGCATCGCGGAACGGCACGAGGCACGGGTGCGCTTCCTCCACGCCGCCTCGGGCGGCCTGCGCGTGGAACTGCATTTTCCTGCGATGGCGCCGTTGACCTACCCCCCTTCCCGTCCCGGAAAGCCCCCTGAAACCACCCCCTGAGACCATGACGCCATTGAAGGCAGGGTGCGAGGCGTCGACGTGGGCAATTCCGCGGAGTTCCAGTTCGAAGGCGGGCGTGACGGCGTGTTGCTGATCCATGGCCTGACCGGCACCCCCACCGAGATGCGCATGGTCGGCAAGGGCCTGAACCGCGCGGGATTCACGGTCGTGGGCGTGCAGCTGGCCGGTCACTGCGGCAGTGAGGAAGATCTTCTCGCGACCCGTTGGGAAGACTGGTATGCAAGCGTGGAAGCCGCCGCCGCGGAACTACGCGGCCGGGTGGACCGCGTCTTCGTGGCGGGCCTCTCGATGGGTGCGGTGCTGGCCCTGCGCCTTGCCGCCGTGCGCCCTGAATGGGTCGACGGCGTCGGCGTCTTCGGCGCGACCTTCCGCTACGACGGCTGGTCGATCGGCTGGCGCGGCAAGCTTTCGTTCCTGCTTCCCCTGTTCAAGCGCCTGGGCATCGGCCGCCACGCAAGCTTCGTCGAACAGCCGCCTTACGGCATCCGCGACGAGCGCCTGCGCGCGCAGGTCAGCGCGGCGATGTTCTCCGGCGACAGCGAATCCGCGGGCCTGGCGAAGAATCCGTGGCACGCGGTCGCGGAGATGATGATGCTCTCGCGCGATGTCCGCCGGCGCTTGCCCGATGTCGTGGCCCCGTGTTTCATCGCCCATGCCGCGGACGACGACGTCGCCAGCGTCGCCAACGCCGATCTTGTCGCCCGTCGTGTGCGCGGACCGGTCGAGATGCTGCTGCTCGCCGACAGCTACCACATGATCACGATCGACCGCGAACGGCGCATGTTGATCGAACGCACCGCCGATTTCTTCAACCGCATCGCACGCGATGCGCGTCCCGCACGCATGGCGGCCTGACGATGCACGGCCTGGTCTTTTCGCTTTGGCTGGCGAACGTGCTGCTCGACACCGCGGGCCAATTGGCGTTCAAGGCGGCGGCGGGAGACGACCGTGCTGGCGACGGTCTTGCGCGCTGGCGCTACATGTTCGCGCGGCCGTGGATCTGGACCGGCATCGGCTGCTACGTGGCGGAGTTCGTGGTCTGGATCGCGTTCCTCTCGCTGGTGCCGTTGTCCGAGGGCGTGCTGCTGGGCTCCATCAACATCGTCGCGATCATGATCGCCGGCCGCTTCCTGTTCCGCGAACGGCTGAGTCCGCTACGCGTCACCGGCATCCTGCTCGTGGCGGCCGGCGTAGCCATCGTGGGAGCCGGCGCATGAAGCGTTTCTATCTCGTCGGTTTCGCGTTGCTGATGGCTTTCGACACGCTCAACCTGATCTGTTTCAAGATGGCGGGAACGCATGCGTTGCCCGTGGAGATGAGCACCGCATGGCTGCTGCGCGTTTTCTCGCATCCATGGATCTACGGCGCGGTGATCGGCTACATCGGCGCCTTCGTCACCTGGATGAGCCTGCTGAAACATGCGCCCATCGGACCCGCCTTCGCGGCATCGCATCTCGAGGTCATCAGCGTGATGCTGCTCTCGTGGTGGATGTTCTCCGAACCGGTGACGGCGACGCAGATCGTGGGCGCGCTGGCGATCGTCGCCGGCATCGTTTGTCTGGCGATCGCCGAGGGCGGCGACGAGGCGACGGCCGATGTCGTTCCTGCCTGAGCGCGAGGCGCCACCCACCGCCGGCCTGTCGATCGGCCTCTCCGATCTCAGCGGGCCGGTGTCCGCCCCGCTGACCGCGTTGGCCGCCGTCTGGCTGGGCGTCGACGATGTGCAACTCGAGTGCTCCGGTACGGCGGCGCTCACGGTAGCGCTCCACGCGCTGGCCGAGCGGGCGCCGAAGCGCCGCGAAGTCGCCATTCCCGCCTTCACCTGCCCGCTCGTACCCCTGGCCGTGCGCCGCGTAGGGCTCGTGCCACGCCTGGTCGACCTCAAGCCCGGTCACTTCGACATGGATCCACAGCGCCTCGCCGACGCCTGCGGTCCACAGACGCTCGCCATCGTGCCCACGCACCTGGGCGGCCGCATCGCCGACGTCGACGCCGCGAACTCCGTCGCCGACGACGTGGGTGCCGTCACCATCGAGGACGCGGCGCAGGCGCTGGGCGCACGTTGTGGCAACGGGTTTGCGGGCACGCGGGGCGATATCGGTTTCTATAGCCTCGCCGCGGGCAAGGGCCTGTCGATCTTCGAAGGCGGTTTGCTGGTCAGCCGCGACGACGCCTTGCGCTCTCGGTTCCGCCGCGCCGCGAAGCGCATCGCGCGCTGGCATCCGGGATGGGAAATGCGCCGTTCCCTGGAACTGGCGGCGTATGCCATGTTCTACCGTCCCAAGGGACTCGGACTCGCATATGGCCGTCCGCTGCGCAACGCACTGCGTCGTGGCGACCTGCTCGGCGCTGCCGGCGAACATTTCGATGCCGACTTTCCGCTGCATCCCGTGGGACGTTGGCGGCGTGCCGTCGGTGCGCGGGCGTTCCATCGCCTGCCCGCCTTCATCGCGGAGACGACACGGCAGGCACTCGTACGAACGCCGCGGCTTGCCGCCATTCCCGGCGTCCATGTGTTCACCGATACCGGTGGCACCTGGCCCTACCTGATGCTGCTCCTGCCCGACGAGGCCACGCGCGATGCCGTGCTCAAACGGCTCTGGTCGTCGCGCCACGGCGTCGCACGCATGTTCGTCCATGCATTGCCCGACTACGCCTACCTCGAACCGATGCCGGGCAGTGACGACGTGGCGAACGCCCGCGATTTCGCGGCCCGCACACTGACGATCACGAACAGTCCGTGGCTGGACGACGCCTCGTTCGAGCACGTCTGCGCGGTCATCGAGGCGGTACTGGTATCCCGCTGAAAAGCAGCGCTACGAAAGCGGATCTCGCGTCGACGAGGCGTTACGCCCTGCCCTGCTCCACCAACGTGAGTGCCACCTTGTCACGCAGGTACACCGGCAGCGCCAGCTCGGGCGCCACGGCTTCGCCGTTGCGGAATGCGCGCGCGGCCACTTCCGCGACATGCCTCGCCTGTGGATAGCGCGCGCCCTCCGCCGAGCGGATCGGGGCCTTGATGCGTTCGCGGAGGATCGCCTCGTACGTGGTCCAACCCGTGCCGACGACATGCCACGCCGCCGCATCGGGCAGCACGAGCGCGGCGGCGGTGTCGACGCGTTCACGATCGATCAGCGTGACGCTGCCGTCATCCTCGCGCCGCCACGCAGCGACATAGATCTCGCCCATGCGGGCATCGATGACCGAGAGGATGGCCGCATCGTCCTCGGGCGCCTCCAACGCCAGCGCCTGCAACGACGACACCGTGACGACGGGGACATCCAGCGCCATCGCCATGCCCTGCGCCAGGGACACGCCCAGGCGCACGCCGGTGAACGCACCCGGCCCACGGCCAACGGCGATGCCGTTCAGGGCCTCCCGTTTCAGGCCTGCTTCGGCCAGCAGGTCGTCGGCCATCGGCAACACCAGCTCGGCATGCCGGCGCGGCGCGATCTCGCTGCGTTCGATCACCTCGTCGCCGTGGACGAGCGCGACCGAGCAGGCTTCGGTGGAGGTTTCGATGGCGAGGAAATTCATGGCGTTTCCAGCGAAGTAGTAAGCGGTGCGCCCTGGGCGTACCAGTCGATCCGGCGGGTCAGGTACATCAGCAGTGCGATCACCGCGACCAGCACGACCGAGCCAATCAGCAGCGCGTACTGCTCGGCGCCGATCAGGCCATACAGTATGGCGTAAACCAGTGCGAGGACGCCTCCCAGCGCCAGGCCGGCCTTCCTTGCACGCAGGGCCGCCATGGCATAACCGCCCACGATCAGCACGACGGCCGAGGCGGCCACGGCGTACGCGGGACCGAAACCCATCTGCTCGGACAAGGCCAGCAGGAGCACATAGAAGCTCGTCATCGCCGCGCCCACCAGGAGGTATTGCACCGGATGCAGGCGAAGGCCCTTCAGCACCTCGAAGAGGAAAAAGGCGACGAAGGTCAGGGCGATGAAGAGCAAACCGTACTTACCGGCGCGATCGTTCTGCTGGTACACGCCTCCCGGTTGGTACAGCTTCACGCCGAACGCGGACGGCGCGAGCCTGCCCGCGACATCGGCGTCGGCGGCATCCCAGTGCTGGCCATAGGCGCGATTGAGGTCGAGCACCTGCCACGACGCATCGAAACCTTGCGCGGTCACGCTGCGCTTACCCGGCAGCAACGCACCCGTGAAACTCGGGTCGGCCCACGGCGCGCGGATACGCACCGCGTTCGTGCGCGCCAGCGGCAGCGCCGAGAAGGATTCGGTACCGGCGATACGCAGTGTCAGGGCGAAGTCCAGTGGCGTCGTCCGTTCGGGATCGACCTCCACCGGCGTCGACAGGACGGTATATGGACCCATCCGCGCGGCCGACGACGACAGGCGCACGGTGCGCCCATCGACCGTCACCGCCGTGATGCCTTGAAGCCCGCGCGTATCGGCGATCAGGAGGCGAAGCTCCGCCTTACCGGTGTACCACGTGGCGCCCGTCTCCGCGGCGAAACGGCGAAGATCGTCCGGCAGGATGCGCCCACGGATCGTCACGTCGCCCGTATACACAGGCACCTCGTACATACCGAAGCGGCGCTTGTCGACCGCGAGGTCGACCACGCTCGTCTGCTCGTCGGCAAGCACGATCTCGGTGCCGTCGCGCACGCTCACCACCTTGCCGTCGCTGCCGAGCGTCTCGTGCCTCGTGGGCACCGCCAGCACGAGGCCGCCAATGGTCTGCGGGCCACCCCAACCATCGGCGACACGCGTCGACGCGGTGTCGCGCATCGCCTGACGCTCACGCACGAGGCCGTCGGCCTGCGATAGGGGAATGAGCATGATCAGTGCCAGCAAACCTATGCCCAGCACCTTGGCGGTAATCGATTGCATCCAGCGAAACATGGAGATCTCCCCCGTCGGTAGTACTTCCGATCGTCCCGCCGGGAAGAGCTTCGCGCGTGCTCGCTTTCTGGCCCTGCGCGGGCGAAGGGGGGCGAAATGCGGCGTTTCGCCGCGCGGTGTCGAATTGGCTCGTTGAATGAGAGTGTTCTCATGACACGGAGCGACGTTTCCATACAGGATCGCCGCACCCCTCACGCAAGGACTGCACGATGCCTCCCGTCCAGCTCGCGATCCCCCTGGCCCTCCTTGTCGGAGCCGCCATCGCTGCCACGACCGGACCCTCCCGCACGGAGACGCTACTCGCCACGACCCGCGCATGGACGGGCGAACACTACACGCAATACCTCGACGGGCAACCGGAGATGCGCATGCTCCGCATCTCGATCGAACCGGGCGCCACCCTCCCCTGGCATCGCAACACCGTCCCCAACGCGGGATACCTGCTCGAAGGCGAACTGCACATCGAAACGCGCGAGGGTGCATCGCTTGTCCTGCGCCCCGGCGACAGCATCGCGCAGAGCGTGGATGTCGTGCAGCGCGGAATCGCGGGGCCCGAGGGCGCGACGATCCTGATGTTCTATGCGAATGTCGAAGGGAAGGCGGTGACGGTGGTGGAGGCTTGAGCTCGTTGTTTCGCTGCGTTTGGTGGGCTCGCCTTGCGGCCTCGCGTTAGCGCTCGTGCGCTTGGGGAAGCCCTCGTCCGCCACCCTTGTCGCGAACACGTCGCCCGTCCCTGTGGGAGCCGCTTCAGCGGCGAACCCTCAGTGCCTCGACCAGGCGAATGAGGCATTGAAGTGATCAGGCGAGCGGTCACCGCCTGCACCATTCGGCGCAATGCCTCCTTCGCAACAGCCACCCCTGAGGGTTCGCCGCTGAAGCGGCTCCCACAAGGGAAGCGGCTCCCACAGGGGAGAGGTTTTTCTCGCACGCTACCTCGGTCTTCGCAGCCGCCGGGCGGCACCCTCACCGCGAGCGGTAGGAGGTCGAGGATGGTCGGGCGGAAAAGGCCCGTAGGGGGCCGGCCATGGATGGCCGGCCGTTTTCGCTGAGACAGGATGTCGAATCGGAAACCCCCGCCCGAACGTCCGGGCC
>DATNJP010000261.1:0-23067 GCA_035603855.1 Luteibacter sp.
TGGCCCGTACCCAGCGTCATGCTGCCCGCGGCAACCAGCGTGCCGCCCTGCGCATTGGAGATCGACGACCCCGAAAGGTTGACGTCACCCTGCCCGCCCAGCGTGCCGCCACGGTTGTCGATGACGCCACCCGACGTTACCTGGGTAAGCGCGCTGCTGGCGTTGGCGATGCGGCCGCCGACGTTGGAGATCGACGCCGAGTTCAGCGTCGTGGCACCGTTGGCCTCGATGCTGCCCGTATTGTTGTTGATGCCGTTGGTGGCGCGCAGATCGACAGCGCCACGGCTCTGCAGGTGACCGCCCGTGTTGGTCAGTGTGTCCGTCGCCTGCACGTTGAGCTGGCCGCCGGCGATCACGCCGGCGTTGTTCACGCGCGCGGCGTTGAGCTTCGCAAGCGTGCCCGCGGCAATCGTTCCCGTGCCGTTGTCGAGCGTGCCGCTCACGCCAAGCGTCACGGCGCCAGGCGCCGACTGAATCGTACCGCCTGCGTTGGACAGGCTCGCCGCGGTGAGGGAAAGGTCGCCCGTGGTCGCCTGCAGCAGACCACCGGCGTTGTTCACCGCGTTGGTCACGGTCACACCGAGCGTGTTACCCGAGATCGCACCGTTCGCGGTGTTGCTCAGCGATGCGGCCGAGACGGTCGTACTACCGTGTGCATTGATCAGGCCGCCGTCGTTGGCGATGCCTGTTGCCGCCGTGACGCGCGTGGCGCCGTTACCGGCCAGCGTGCCCTGCCGGTTGTCGATGTCCTGGTCGGCTTTCACGTCGAGCAGGCCGTTACCCGCTAGCTCGATGGTGCCTCCGTTATTGACCACCCGCGCACCATGCACGGTGAGGTCGCTGCCATTGGTGGCGATGGTGCCGCCGCTGTTGTCTAGCGTGCCGCCGGTGGAGAGCGTCCATGCGGACGTTCCGGTCTGTAGCAACTGGCCACGGCTGTTGTCGATCGACGCCGTGGTGAGCAGCAGCGCGTTCGCCTGCATGCGCGCGTCGTGACCATCCACGCCACGGTTCAGCAGCGCGCCGCTGGCCTGGGCTGTAAGCGCGCCACCCACGGCGAGGTCGCCGGCCGTGTGGTCGATGTTTCCCGCCCGCGCGGTCAGGCTCGCATCGGTGCCGGCACGCTGCGTGCCATAGGACAGGTCGATCGCATTCGCCTGCGCGTCAAGCGCGTGGCCGGCAAGCAAGCTGCCATGGGCCGTCAGCGTCGTGTCGGCCGTGACATGCAGGTCACCTACCGTATCCAGCGAGCCGTCGTCCTTCACGCCGGCCGCCAGTACACCCGACGCATCGACGCTGCCGCCGTGGAGCGTGAGGTCTCCCGACGACAGTGTGTGGCCGTCGTTCTTCACGGCCGCGCCATCGAGCGTGATCGTGCCCGCGGAGAGCGTACCGGCCTGGCTGAGCGTGGCGCCGCTGGTCAGCGACGCCGCCTGCGCCGAGATGTCGCCCTTCGTTTCCAGGTCGCCATCGGCGTGCAGGGTCAGATTCGTGGCCGCCAGTTGGCCGTTTTGATGGATGGCGCCGGTCGCGGTCCCGTCCAGTCCCGCCGCCGAAACCACCGTGCCGCCCAGGACGAGATCGCCCTGACGAGCCTGCAGATGCACGTCGCCTTGCTGGGTACCCAGCGTGCCCGTGCTGGTGACGTTGCCACCCTTCACGTCGAGGGACGTCGTGGCGACGAGTTTGCCGTCGTTATCAATGCTACCGGCCACGTCGACGACAACGTCGGTCGCGCCAGAGAGTTCCGCCGATGCGCCCTGCGTAAAGCGATCCGCAGCTAGCTTAACGGTATGGCCCGCGTACGCCGTGCCGGCGTTGTCCAGCGCGCCGCTCACGTGCAGTCCGAGGGTGCCATCGGTGGAGATGGCCCCGCTGTTGACCATACTGCCGGCCATGACGGACATCGCCGTCGCGGCCAACAGTTGGCCGGCGTTGTTCACCGCACCCTCCGTATCGATACCGAGCGCCGCGCCCGCCTGGGTCGTACCGGAGAGGCTCACGTCGCCCTGTGCCGTCAGCGTCAGATCTCTGGCCGTCGCCAACGTTCCCTTGCTGTCGACGTCATGCGCCGTGATCGACAGGTCACCGTTCGTCTGCAGCTTGCCGTTGGCATCCTGCTCCAGATCGCCATCGGTGCGGACCGTAAGAGCCTGTTCGGAAGCGATGCTGCCACGGTTGTCCAGATTCCTGGCGGCATGCACATCGAGGCCGCCCGCCGTGTAGACGCTATCGGTGTTGTGCAGGTCGCGCGCCGCTTCCAGGGCGAGCGCACCGTGCACGGAGAGGTCGCCACCCAACGTCATGTCACCGGCGGCTGTGAGGTTCGCGGTACCCGCGCTCGTCGAACCGGTCTGGATGAGAGCACCCGCCGACGAGGCGTCCAGCCGCCCGGAAGATACAGTGGTGCCGCCCAGCGAAAGATCGCCCTGCGTGGTGACGAGCGATACGTCGCCTGCCGTGCTGCCGAGTTGCCCCGTGCTGTTCAGGCTGCCCGCATGGATGTCGAGGCCGTTACCGCCGACCATGGCGCCTGCGCTGTCGAGCGCTCCGGCAATCGTCATGCTCAGGTTCTTGTCCGCGTTGACCTGGCCGTCAGCCGTCTGGCTGAAGCTGGCCGCATCGAGCGTCAGGACGTTACCTGCATAAAGCAGACCCGCGTTGACCACGTCTTGCGACGCCGTGATTGCGAGGTCATGTCCCGCGCTGATCGCGGAGTCCTTGGCACCATCGAGATGCGTGGTGTGGATGATGGCGTCGCGGGCGGCCACCACCGTCGCGGCCTGGGACAACATGCCATCGATATCCGCGTGCACGTCGCGAGCGGCCTGGACACGACCTGTCAGCGACGCCGTACCGGCGGCAAGGACCAGGTCGTTGCCTGCGTCCAGCGTGCCGCGCGTCGTGATCGTCTCCGCGCCCAGCGACAGGTCGCCACCCGCATGGGTCGTGCCGGACTGATCGATGTTCGAAGCAAGGACATTCAGCGCGCCGTCGGCGTAGACGTCACCGCCGAGGGTCATCGACTGTGCGGCGTCGAGTACCGCGTTGCCGGATGCGTAGATCGAACCCGCCAACGTCATCGACTGCGCGGACGCCATGTCGAGCGAGGCGGCCGTGAGTTTGCCGTCGACCAACAGGTCGCCTGCCGAGCGGGCCGTAAACGACGTCGCAGCCGAAGCCACGCCGGCAAGATGCATGTCGCCACGGGTGGTCAGATTGGCCGACCCCGCCGTACTACCTAGCGAGCCCGTGGAGTCGATGCTCGCCGCATCGATGGTCAGCGCCTGACCAGCGACGAGGCTGCCTGCGTTATGCAGGCCATCGTTCACGTGCAGCACCGCCGTACCCGCGGCACTGGCCGAGCCGCCCGCGCCGACCGACATCGTCTGGGCGTCCACGCCGAGTGCGCGGCCCGCATAGAGCCGCCCCGCATTGTCGACATCGCCATCCACGTCGATGGACAGGTCCTGTGCCGCGGACACTGCGCCCGTGTTCGTCAACGCGCCGCCGTGTACGACCGCGTCGCGACCCGCGACCACCGTCGCGGCGTTGAGAAGCGTACCGGGGGTGGACAGCGATACATCGCGACCCGCCTGCACGTTACCCGCCAGATGAAGCGACTGGGCATCGATGGTGATATCGCGCCCGGCATCGATCTGCTTCGCGCTGTCCACCGACGCGGCATGCAGGCTGAGGTCGGTGCCGGCGTGCAGGGTGCCGGTATTTCCCACCGCGCCATCCACGCCCAGCGTCAGCTGGCCATCGGCGTAGAGCGAACCCGTATTGGTAAGATCGCGCACGGTGTGCAGGCGGGCATCGCCCCGCGCATAGGTTTCGCCAGTGTTCGCGAACGACCCGACATCGGCGTCGAGGTTGCCCGCGGTGAGCTGCCCCTGCTGCGCAACGGCGCCTGGCGTGCGCAGGCTCAACGTGCCACCCACGACGGTGTTACCCGCAAGCGTCACGTCGGCAGTGCTGGCCAGGGATGCATCGCCCTGCTGCGTACCCAGCTCGCCATGGCTAGCGACGGAGTGTGCCGTCACGGACAAGCCACCGCCGCCAACAAGGCTGCCATCGTTGAGCACGTCGCCCGCGACAGTCACCTGCGCGCTGCGCACGCCATACAGTTGCGCCTTCGCGCCTTGTGTCAGCGAAGCGGCGTTCACCACGACGCCACCGGCGGCGTAGAGCGTGCCCTGGTTGATCAGGGCGCCCGCGGTGCCCACCGCGAGATCGCTACCTGAGGAAACGATGGCCGAGGACTGGTTTACGACATTCGCCGCCAGCAGATCGAGCCGGCCGCCGGAGACGACGACGGCGCCGTTAGTCAGTTGGTTGTTGGCCCGAAGGGCGACATCGCCACCACCCTGCACCGCGCCACCAAGGTTGGCATCACCGTGGCTTGAAAGCGTCAGGGCACCGCCGGCATCGACGATGCCGTTACTGCTAGCGGTTCCCGCGTCGATCGCCAGTGCGCCGCCCGCATGCAGCGTGCTCGCCGCGGTGGTTTCCAGAAGGCCTGCCGTCGTGACGTTGCCGCCGCCCAGGCCGTAAAGCGTGCCGACGTTGTGCAGGTTGCCCGCGCGTACGTCGAATGCCGCGTCGGCATAGATGAGCCCGGTATTGCGCAGGGCTTGCGCCGCTACGACGGCGAGGTTTCCGCCGGCGCTCAGGCGACCGGACACGTCGATGTCGCCAGCCGCATTCACGTTGAGGCCGCCAGCGGCGATGACACGACCCGGCACGGTCAGTGCGCCTCGCGTGGTCAACGCGACATTGCCATTTTGCGTGCCGAACGTACCGTTCACGGTCACCGGGCCGGCGGCATCGAGGGACGCGTTGCCCAGCGCCACCGTCGTGCCATCAATCGCCACTTCTCCCGCACTGCTCAACGTGAGGTCGCCCGCCTGCGCAGCGATCGCGCCACTGCTGACGACACCCACGCCCGCTTCGGTACCAACGAGACGGATCTTCTCCGCGTACATGCCGCCGAGTGCCGCCACGTCGATCGCGACGGACGGACGGGCCGCGTCGGCGGCATTGGCGCGCACGCCGGCATCGGCGTAGTTCACGTCGTTGCTGCCGGTAACGACATCGAGCTGCTTCGCCCACAACTGGCCGTTCACCTGCACGGCGCGTGCGATGAGGTCGACGCGATCCACCACCGATCCATCGAGGCCACCGCTACCGATGGCGATGCTGCCACCGCTCACATGGAAGGCATCAAGGCTGCCGCTGCCACCGAACACGGGCGTGCCGGTGGTGAGCGTGAAGCGCTGGCTGTTGATCACGCCACAACCGTCGCAGGTGATGCCGTAGGGGTTGGCGATCACCACCGGGGCGGCCTTGCCACCCACTTCGATGTAGCCGCGCAGGCTGCTTGGCAGCGCCGACGTCACCTCGTTGAGGATCAGCGACGCTTCGCCTCCCTTGAGGTTGTCGTTACCGGCAACGTAACCGCCCAGCTGGGTCCGCACGATGCTGGCGCTGTTGTTGAGGATCACGCCGCGCTGATCGACATCGAAACGCTGGTACTTGTTGTGCGACACGCCCTGCGCGTTCGGCGCGACGATGTCCACGACCGGCACGCCATTCGCCGCCGAGTCCATCTTCGGCCGGTGCGCTCCCGCCGCGGCGTCGGGCACCTGTTGTGCCCACGACACCACCGGTATCCCCAACGCCGCCAGTGCGAGCGCCACCACCAGCGTGCGAACCGCCGCCATTGCCTTGTTCGTCATCATGACTTTCCCCTTGTCGGATGCCGTATCCGGCACCCCTGCCCGTGTTCAGTACTGATAGATCAGCTGGAAACCCGTTGTCGGTTGTTCGGTGTCGAACCCACGCGGCGCATGGATGCGCCTGCCCGCGAAGAGATCCCAGCTCAAGCCCCTGTAACTGCCGCGAAGACCAAGCACCGCACCGGCCAGGCCGCGATGACCCGGCTGCGTGGATGGCCCCGAAACGTGGCCGACGTCCGCGCCGAGGTACGGCGCGACGAGCCCTAGCGGCAACGTCAGCGTGTTGCGCAGATAGGCACCTCGCTCGCCGGCGAGCGTTTGCTCGCCATCGAAGCCACGCACCGAATAGCGCCCGCCCACCGTGATCAGTTCGGCAGCCGGAAGGTGGTCGGTGGAACGCTGCAGACGCAGGCTGCTGTCCCAGATGGCCTGCCGCCCGACTAGCGTGAACGGCTGGCTCAATGAGAGATCGAGCGTGGTCAGGCCGTAGCGGTTGGTGGGGAAACCCACTTCCGGGTCGTAGCCACTCCACTGGCTGCCGAACCACGGTGTTCCGCGCTGGTAGCCAAGGCGCGCGTCGACCTGCGCCTGCCCGAAGTAATGGCGATGCACGAGCGCGAGTTCCGCACTGGCTACGCGTTGCCGCTGAATACCGACTTCCACGCCCTGGATGTAGCTGTGCGCGCTGCGCGCGGCCAGGCGCATCTCCAGCGACGTCTTGCTCGACGTGCCCCGCGTAAGCAGGCGCTGCACCGTGATATCGCTGGACGTCGACGTACCCGTCGAACGGAAATGGCTGTTGAAGCCCTCGATCCATTGCCGGTAGCGATACGTGGACACCGAGCCGCTGAAGGTCCACCAACCCCACGGGATGCTGTAGGTCGCATTCTCGCTGAAGGTGCTGCCGCCATCCGCATGCGTGAACAGCGCATGGCCCGCGCCGATCGAGAACAGGTCGTTCAGGCCCAGCGGGTTATCGAGAGAGAAGTTCAGGTTGCCCTGATTCTTGCCCGTGCCCTTCAGACCCGAATCGCTCGCGTCGGCCACGACGTGCCAGCGGCGCGTGGTGTGCACCGTGAGGACCACATCCGACTCTCCCACCTGTTCGGCGGGCGCGATGTCCATGGTCACGTCTTGGGACGGAACCCGCTTGAGCTGCTCCAGGCCCTGCTCGATGGCGCGCAGGTTGAGCAGGTCGCCTTCGCGGATCGGAAACGCGGTGCGCCAGTTCAACTCCGGCGAGCCCGCGGCGAACCGGATGTGCCGCAAGGTGCCAGGCACCAGCAGCATGCGCAGGCGACCCTTAGAAATGTCCTGTGCCGGAACGCCCACGCGGGTGGTCACGAAGCCGCGCGCGATCATCATGTTGGACAGGCGGCGTTGCAGCGCCTCCAGTCCGTCACGACCGACGCACTGACCCACGAATCGATCGAGGTAACGTTGCGCCCAGGCGAAATCCGCCACGCGCTCGCCCTCCAGGCGCAAGCTCTGCAAAGGGAAGCACGGGGTTTCCTTCGGCAACGGCGCATCGAGCCGCTCGACTTGCGTCGGCGGACCGGCCTGGAACGGCGCGTCCTTACGCTCCGCTTCCCTCTGTTCGAGCTGCTGTGCGCGACGCAGCTGCTCTTGCTTGTCTAGCGTGCTCTGCTGCGCCGGCACCGTACCGCTGGCACCGATCGCAAGCAGGGAAATCAGCCCGTACGTCGTTGTGCGCCAACGACCTTCCCCTGTGAACCTCATCGCTTACTGCTCCCACCATCCTGGTTGGTGGGACACGGGAACTCTCTCGAGTGGCCATGCCCCAGCTCTTCGGGGAGAGGAGATCGGCACGAATCGCAAGAACTTTAGGGGCTCGCGAGGATCTGCCGTTG
Source organism: Luteibacter sp. (assembly GCA_035603855.1). Classification (GTDB taxonomy): domain Bacteria; phylum Pseudomonadota; class Gammaproteobacteria; order Xanthomonadales; family Rhodanobacteraceae; genus Luteibacter. The sequence continues at coordinate 7,613 of DATNJP010000261.1, forward strand.
TGCGGGAATTGCATAGCTGAATTCCGGCTTCGCAGGCCCCGCAACCGTCCGTTATGAAATACCGTTTACGGCATTGTGATATTTACCGGTTTTCACCAGTAAACATTAAATTCATTGACAACGTTGTCATGCACGGGAAAGACTCCATGGGTCTTTTCGCGCTACGACGACGATTTCGTCCCTCGCGCGATCGCTTCCACGCACGGGGTACTCATGGGGAAGTTGGTCAACCAGCCAGTCGTCGCACATGTCGCATCCGCGCAGCGTCCGATCCTGGCGGCCGATGTCGGAGGCACGCATGCGCGCATCGCGCTGGTGCTCCGCCACGGCGATCCGCAGGCACCGGTCCAGGTGCTCTGTCATCGGCGATATGTCGGCAACGAGTGGCCCAGTCTCGCCGCGATCCTGGATGACTTCCTGTCCGCGCACGCTCGCCTGGCGCCCCTGGGCGTCGAACGTTGCGCCATCGCCATCGCCGGCTACGTGCTGGGCGACCATGTTGCCAACAGCAACCTGCCCTGGCGGGTGTCGCTGCCGGAGATCCGCTCGGTCGCCGGCATCGATGTGCTCGACGTCGTGAACGACTTCGAAGCCGTCGCCTATGCCAGCCAGTTCGTCGACCGCGATCAGGCGACCACGATCCTTCCGGGCATGCCCGGCGATCCGAACGGACCCGTGCTGGTCATGGGACCGGGAACGGGGCTGGGTTCCGCCGTGCTGATACCCGGCACGCCGCATGCGCAGGTGCTTTCGACGGAAGCGGGACAGATCGCCCTCGCTCCCGGCGACGAGCGCGAAATCGACATCCTGCGGATCCTCGCGCGCACGCGGCCTTACGTCTCCTATGAGTCGATCCTTTCAGGGCCGGGCCTGCTCGCCACCTATCGCGCCCTTGCGGAACTCATGGGCTGCGATGCGGCGCTGTCCACTCCCGACGCCGTCAGTGCGGCGGGTGTTGCCGGCACCGATGCCGCGGCCCATGCGGCGCTCGATGTGTTCTGCGGCGTGCTGGGCGGATTCGTGGGTGACCTGGTGATGCTTTACGGCGCGCGTGGAGGCGCCTTCCTTGCTGGCGGCATCCTGCCGCAACTTCGCGATTTTCTCCTGACCAGCCGCTTCCGCGAACGCTACTTCAACAAGGGCGTCATGCGTCCTTTCCTGGAGCAGGTACCGGTACGACTGGTCGAACACGGGCAACTGGGTGTCGTGGGTGCCGCCACGCTGCATGCCGGTGCCCGAGTGGGTTCCGCCCACTAAACAAACCGATGGCGGCATCCGTGAGGGAGCCAGCCGTTTTTCGTTGTAGCCGGGCCCAGCTCAGCGAATCGCCGATCGGGCCTTTGCGGGGAGTCAAACCAGATGAGCAGTAACAAAGGTGTCTGTCGTGCGGGAACGCGCGGCACGGGAATGCGTATCGCCACGGGCCGCTTCGCGCGACGCATGCTTGCCGCTTCGGTCATGCTGGCCTGCGCGCAGGCCGGCATGGCGCAGTCGCTGACAGGCGGCCTGTACGGCCACGAATCCGGTGGAACCGGTGCGATCGTCCGCGTCAGCAGCAGCGCCACGGGCTTCACCAAGGACATCACGCCGGATGCCGATGGACGCTATGCGCTCAATGGCCTGAACCCCGGTCAGTACCAGGTGAGCCTGGTTCGCGATGGCCAGCCGCAAGGCTCGTACGACGTCGTCGTGAATCCCAACCGCAACGCCTCCGTGCCTGAACTCGGTGCCGCGCCCGCCGCCGTGTCGAGCGCCGATGCCCGCGATCTGGGCAGCGTGCAGGTGTCCGCCACCACGATGGCCACGAACATCACGCCCATCGACGTGAGCACGCCCGAACTCAGCACCAGCTACAACTACAAGCTGATCGACGCCCTGCCCGTCGACCGCAGCCCGGAGAGCATCGCGCGCCTGGATTCCAGCGTGCGCTTCGATCAGCACAACACCGGTTTCGTTTCCATCGGCGGTGCCAGCCCCGCCGAGAACCGCTATTACTACAACGAGTTCGACGTGACCAACGACAAGACGTCGTTGGGCTCCACCACCCTGCCCGCCGAGGCCATCAGCGACACGCAGCTGATCACCGGTGGCGCCAGCGCCTCGTGGACCAACGCGACCGGCGGCGTGCTCTCGTCGACCATCAAGCAGGGCACCAACGACTTCCACGCCGGCTACTCCCTGTACTTCACGCCGCCGACATCGCGCCTGCTCAATCCGCGCGGGCATAACACGCTCAACTCCATCGGCGACTATTTCAGCTACGCCTCGGCCAACAACCACGACAGCATCGCCACGCAGTACCTGTGGGCGTCCGGCGCGCTGGTGAAGGACAAGCTGTTCTTCTTTGCCCTGCTTGGCAACGAGCCCGCTTCACGCGCGCAGGGGTATAGCCAGACCCAGAAGGAATCGACCAGCAGCCGCGACAAGAACTACCTGCTGAACCTCACCTGGAACATCACCAACGACCAGTCGCTGAACGTTCTCGCCCATCGCGACTACAACCAGTCGTTCAACAACTTCTACCAGCTCAACGAAGACTACAACCCGAAATCCGCGGGCGATTATCTCTCCTGGAGCCAGACGCGAACGGACAGCCGTTTCCTGATCGCCAATTACCACTAGCAGATCAACGACGATCTCGCGCTGCGCCTGATGGGCGGTTATCTCGGTTCCATCGTGTACTCCCCGAACTCCAGCGACGAGAACACCGCGTTTCCCTACGTGACCTCGTACAACTCCGCCACGCAGGTCCAGACCAACATCGGCCGCAACAACAACCCGTTCCTTTATTCGCCGTCGGATTACTGGCGCCGTGGCTGGAAGGGCGACCTGACCTGGCAGCTGGGTGATCACAAGCTCGTGTTCGGTGGCGAGTACTACAAGCACTCGTTGAAGAGCAGCACCGACTCCGTGCCGGCCGGCTGGTTCACTTACTACAACCAGCCGAACGTCGCGTTGCAGAACGGCTCGGTCTCGCCTGCCGATGGCCGTTACGTGTCGCAGTACGTGGACCTGGAAGGCGGTTCGTTCCAGACGATCAACAAGGGCGCTTATGTCGAGGATTACTGGCAGGCGGCCGACCGCGTGCTGCTGTATGGCGCGATCCGCTGGGACAACTACATCTACAAAGACGGCGTCGGCAACCAGTTCATGCGCCTTCCGATCACGTCGCCGCGCCTCGGTTTCTCCTGGGACGTGAACGGCGACAGTTCGCTCAAGGTGGGCGGCAGCCTCGGCAAGTACTCGATTCCGCTGCCCTCGTCCTTCAGCTTCGGCGTTGCCGAACCGCGCACGACCTATACGAACTACTACACGTATACCGGCATCGACCCGAACACGCAGGCACCACAGGGCCTGAACCAGATCGGCAGCTCGTACATCACCAACCAGGGCGTACCGACGCCGGCACAGATCGCCGCCACCAACATCAAGGCGCCTTACCAATACGAAGCGCAGCTCTACGCACAGAAGCAGCTGACGCCCGAATGGTCCGGACTGGTGCAACTCGGCTGGGTGGACCTGCGCCGCATCGTCGAGGACACCTGTTACGGCGGTGGCGTGCAGGCCTATGCGCAGGGCCAGGGTTACGCCGGCTACCAGCAGGACAATTCAACATGCTGGCTGGTCAACCCCGGCGAGAACTTCACGCTCAAGCGCGACTACAACGGCGATGGCCAGGTCGAGCCCCTGTCCATTCCGGGTGCCGCGATCGGCCTGCCGAAGCCCAAGCACAAGTACTACAACCTCAAGCTGGGCCTGACGCACGCATCCACGCCCGCGGAACCGTACTTCCTCAACCTGAGCTACACGTATGCGCGCGAGTACGGCAACACCAACGGCCTGATCGACGAAGAGCGCCGTAGCGCCGGCTGGATCGGCCAGACCTCGGCGTTCAACTACCCCGGCATCATGATCGGCAGCAACGGCGATCTCGCGGGTGACATCCGACACAGCTTCACGGCCACGGGTACCTACGACTTCGGCAACGGCTTCTCGCTGGGCGGGGTGTTCAGCGCGCACTCGGGTGCGCCGACCAGCTGTATCGGCAGCTATCCCGATACGCAGGACCCTGCGTTCACCCACCTGCCCTCGCAGGCGCATTTCTGCGACGGCGAGATCGCCAAGCAGGGCGACGACAAGCGCCTGCCGTTCTTCTGGCAGCTCGACCTGTCCGCGATGTACGACTGGAAGTTTAACGACTCCAACGACCTCAGCCTCCAGCTGCGCGTCACCAACGTCACCAATCGCCAGGGCACGATCGACATCAACCAGGTCTACGACACGGGCCTCACCAGCGATGGCGCTTCCATCCACAGCGTGAACTACCACGCGGCCACCTGGCAGATTCCGCGCACGACCAGCATGGTGCTTCGCTACACGTTCCAATAAGGGTTCGTTCAATGACCGATGGTATGAAGACCCCCGCCCCGGCGAAACGCCGGGGTCTCCGCCTCGCCGTCGCGGCCGCGCTGCTGCTTGCCGGTGGCATCGTCCACGCCCAGACCCTGCCGCTGATCCCCCTGCCGGCCGAGGTGAAGCCGGCCAGCGGCTCGCTGGCGATCGATGCGCATACCGTCATCGCGTTCGCGCCCGGTGACAAGGGCGCGGAGGCGGCGGCGCGATACCTCGCCGCCGAACTCAAGCGAAGCCGTGGCATCACCCTCGCGGTGACGGCGACCGATCGCCCCGCGAAGGCGGCCGTCGTGTTGCGCACCGACGCGAACGCTTCCGTCGACAAGACCGATGGCTACACGCTCGATGTCGACGGTAACGGCGTTCGCATCACGTCGCGAGGCGACACCGGCCTGTTCTACGGTGCCGTGACGCTTTGGCAGCTGGCCACCGCGGACGGCAAGCAAGGCGCGACGAGTCTTCCGGATGTGTCCATCCGCGACTGGCCGCGTTTTGAATGGCGTGGCCTGATGCTCGACGTAGCCCGCCACTTCCATGACGTGGCGACGGTGAAACAGGTGCTCGACACGATGGCCGAGCACAAGCTCAACGTGTTTCATTGGCACCTCAGCGACGACCAGGGCTGGCGCATCGAGATCAAACGCTATCCCCAACTGACGACGGTGGGCGGCTGGCGCACGCCTCCCGGTGCGGGGACGCATGGTGAGCCCACGCGTTATGGCGGCTTCTACACGCAGGACCAGATCCGCGACGTGGTGGCCTATGCCGCCGCGCGGCACATCACCGTCGTGCCCGAACTGGACATGCCGGGCCATGCGCAGGCGGCCGTCGCCGCGTACCCCGACATCATCGGTGTGAACGGGGATCGTCCGTCCGTATCCGTGGATTGGGGCGTCAATCCTTATCTCTACAACGTCGACGACAAGAGCTTCACCTTCATCGAGAACGTGCTCGACGAGGTGATGGCGCTGTTCCCCTCCACGTACATCCATCTCGGTGGCGACGAGGCCGTCAAGGACCAGTGGAAAAATTCCCCCGCGGTGCAGGCGAAGATGAAATCGCTGGGCATCACCGACGAGAACGCCTTGCAGAGCTGGTTCACCGATCGCCTCGGTGATTACCTGGGCAAACATGGGCGTCGGTTGATCGGCTGGGACGAAATCCTCGAAGGCGGCTTGCCGCGCACGGCATCGGTCATGTCGTGGCGTGGGGTGCAAGGCGCCATCGACGCGGCGAAACAGGACCACGACGTCGTGCTCGCGCCCGCCGGCTGGATGTACTTCGACAACATGCAAAGCGATCGCGCCGACGAGCCGAATGGCCGCCTGTCGGTACTGGCGCTGAAGCGCGTCTACGGTTTCGAACCGGTGGATGCCTCGCTCACGCCCGAGCAGGCGAAACACGTGCTGGGTACGGAGGCCACGCTGTGGGCGGAGTTCATTCCGTCGGCAAGACACATACAGCACGCATTGTTCCCGCGCGTGGATGCCATGTCGGAGATCGCCTGGTCGCCGCGCGACAGCCGGGGATGGGACAGCTTCCTGCAACGCCTTCCGGCGCAGATGCGCCGCTATGCGGCGCTCGATATCGCGGCATCGGACACGGCGTTCGCGCCGGCGATCCATCTCACGGAAGACGTGCCTGCCATCCTGCATACGGGCAAGGCCACGGTGACGCTCGACAACCAGGTCGCCTTCGGCACGCTACGCTACACCACCGACGGCAGCGCGCCCGGTGCCGATGCCAAGGCGTATAGCGCGCCGTTCCCCGTCACCCTTCCGACGACGGTGCGCGCGGTGACATTCGCCCCGGACGGTACACCCTTGGCAGCGGTGCGCTCGCGCGTCATCGACAGGGATAACCTACTCACCCGCCGCAACGGCGAGTTCCTGAAATGTCCGGACGGTGGTCTCGGCCTGCGTATGCCGCTGCTTCCCGATCTGGGTGGGATGGACACCGCCGTCTACGATATCGACCTGTTCCATTCGTGTTGGCTGTATCCCAAGGCACCGCTCGATGGCATCACGGGTGTCCGGATCGAAGCCGCGCGTCTCGCGCGCAACTACGGCCTCGCGCACGAACTGTCCAAGGTGAAGTCGTATCCGGCGAAGACGCCGAATGGCGAGCTGGAGATTCACCAGGACACCTGCGCCGGTCCGTTGCTGGCAAGCCTGCCGCTGCCCTCCGGCAAGGCGCTCGGCGAGCAGATCGAGTTGCAGGGGACGTTGCCCGCCTCGCACGGTGAGCACGATCTCTGCCTGCGCGTCACTGCGCCCATCGACGGCCCCCTCTATGGACTGGGCTCGGTGAAGCTGACCGGGACCGGCCCGCGATGAGCACCGCTCGCTTCGCCCGTCGCGTCCTTGCCGTGGCGGCCGCGGCCGCCTTCGCCGGCAGCGCGTGTGCCGCGCCGCCGGCGACGCCTGAGCAACGGGCGAGCGATCTCGTCGCCCGCATGAGTCTCGAGGAAAAAGTCGCCCAATTGCAGAGCGCCGCGCCGGCGCTACCCAGGCTGGGTATTCCCGCTTATGAGTGGTGGAACGAAGGCCTGCACGGGTCCGCCCGCGCGGGTTATGCCACGGTGTTTCCACAAGCCATCGGTCTCGCGGCAAGCTGGCATCCGGAGCTGATGCGGCAAGTGGGCGATGTCGTGTCGCAGGAAGCCCGTGCGCGCTTCGACGCCATCGGTGCGGGTCACGATCATCCACGCTACGAAGGGCTGACCATCTGGTCGCCGAACGTGAACATCTTTCGCGATCCGCGCTGGGGACGCGGTCAGGAGACCTACGGCGAAGACCCCTACCTGACCGGACGCATGGCGGTAGGCTTCGTCCAGGGCATCCAGGGGCCGGACCCGTCGCATCCGCGGGCCATCGCCACGCCGAAACACTTTGCCGTGCACAGCGGCCCGGAAGCCGGACGGCATGGCTTCGACATCGACGTGTCGCCCTACGATCTCGAAGCCACCTTCCTGCCCGCCTTTCGCGCGGCGGTGACCGAGGGTCATGCCGGGTCGGTGATGTGCGCGTACAACGCCCTGCACGGCACGCCGGTCTGCGCCGACGCGGGTCTACTCGACGACACGCTTCGTAAAGGCTGGGGCTTCAAGGGTTATGTCGTCTCCGATTGCGATGCCATCGACGACATGACCAAATTCCACTACTACCGTGCGGACAACTCGGGCTCGTCGGCGGCCGCCATCCGCGCGGGAACCGACCTCGATTGCGGTTACGCGTATGCCGGGCTGACCGAGGCCGTACGCCGCGGCGACCTCACGGAATCGGTGCTCGACACGTCGCTCGTGCGCCTGTTCGCCGCGCGTTATCGCCTGGGCGAACTGGGTGCCCCGGCCACGAAGCCGAAGCCGGTGGATACCAGGGCGCATGCCGCGCTTGCCTTGCAGGCGGCGCTGGAATCGATGGTTCTCCTGAAGAACGATGGCGGGACCCTGCCATTGAAAGGTACGCCCCGTATCGCCGTGATCGGCCCCAACGCCGACACGGTGGAGACGCTGGAAGCGAATTACCACGCCACACCGCGCGCAGCCGTCACGCCCTTGCAAGGTCTACGCGCACGCTTCGGCGCGGATCACGTCAGCTATGCGCAGGGTTCACCGATCGCTGGAGGCGTCCCTGTACCCGTGCCGGAAACGGCGCTGCGCGCTTCGGCTGAAGCGGACGCGATTGCCGGCCTCATAGGAAGCTACTTCGATAACACGGACTTCCACGGCAACGCGCGCAGCACGCGCGTGGACCGAATCATCGACTTCGACTGGGACCATGTCTCTCCTTCCGACCTGCCCAGGGGCCGCTATGCCGTTCGATGGACCGGAGCGCTCCTGCCGCCGGGTCCGGGCGACTACACGCTGGCCGTGCACGTCGAGCGATGCTTCGACTGCGCCGGACACGACCCCATACGTTTGTTCGTCGACGGCAAGGCCGTACTCGACGACAGCGGGGACGACAAGCACATGCAGGCCACGCTGCACTTCGCCGATACCCGCGCACACGATGTACGCCTCGAGTATGTGCATAGCGGTGAAGACCAGGGCGTGCGACTGCAATGGCTCCCCCCGGCGGCGGCGCAGCTCGCCGAAGCCGAACATGCTGTCGCGTCAGCCGATGTCGCCGTGGCCTTCGTCGGGCTCTCACCGGACGTCGAGGGCGAAGAACTGCATGTGGACGTGCCGGGATTCGATGGCGGCGACCGCACCGATATCGGCCTTCCCGCCGCGCAGCAAGCGATGCTCGAGCGTGTCGCGGCCAGCGGCAAGCCACTGGTCGTGGTCCTGATGTCCGGCAGTGCCGTCGCTTTGGAGTGGGCGAAGGAGCACGCGTCGGCCATCGTTGCCGCGTGGTATCCCGGCGAAAGCGGCGGCACCGCCATCGCGCAGGTGCTGGCGGGCGATTACAACCCGGGTGGCCGATTGCCGGTGACGTTCTACCGCTCGGTACGTGACCTGCCGCCATTCACCAGCTACCAGATGAAGGGCCGCACCTATCGTTACTTCAAGGGAACGCCGCTCTACGCCTTCGGCCACGGACTCAGCTATACACCGTTCGCCTATGCGAACGCCCAGGCATCTACGACGGCACTCAACGCCGGCCAGGACCTGACGGCAAGCGTCGAGGTGCGCAACAGCGGCGACCGCGCCGGCGACGAGGTCGTGCAGGCATACCTGAGCTTCCCGGCCAGCGACAAACTGGCCCCACAGCGCACGCTGGTCGGATTCGAGCGCGTCCATCTCGCCGCGGGAGAAAGTCGCCGGGTGAGCTTCACGCTGGATCCGAGGCGCCTGAGTTCGGTGGATGCGACCGGCAAGCGTGCGGTCGAAGCGGGCGAATACAGCCTGTTCCTGGGCGGCGGCCAGCCGGGCGATGCGCCGGGCGAGCCCCTTCGCTTCAGCATTCAAGGCCAGCAAGGACTGCCGCGATGAGCATCACGCGGCGCGGTTTCCTCCAGGGCGCCATCGGTGCCGCCTTGCTCGCGGGACAAGGCATGACGCCGGTCGTGGCCGCACTGGAGAAGCGCGGCACGCGCGGTGCTTCCGTACGCCAGTATGTCGACCCGTTCATCGGAACGGGGGGACACGGCCACACGTATCCCGGGGCCACGACGCCGTTCGGCATGGTGCAGCTCGGTCCGGATACCTTCAACGCGGATTGGGACGTGTGCTCGGGATATCACCAGGGCTACGACTCGATCATGGGTTTCTCGCACACGCACCTGTCGGGTACGGGCATCGGCGACATGATGGACGTGCTGCTGATGCCGGCGACGGGCGAGGTGCATATCGTCCCTGGCGCGCCCGACGCGCCGGATGCGGGTTACCGCTCGCGCTTCGACCATGCGGACGAACACGCCACGCCCGGCTTCTACGGCGTCCTTCTGAAGGACCACGGCATCCATGCGGAACTCACCGCCACGGCACGTAGCGGCCTGCATCGCTACACCTTTCCGCCGGCGACGGCCGGGCACCTTGTTCTCGACCTCTGCCATGGCATGCAGGACAACGCGCATACGCCCACTCGCGTAAGCGATGCCACGCTGCGGCTTGTCGACGACCGTACCGTCACGGGTGGGCGCCACGTGTACCAGTGGGCCAAGGGACGACAGATCCATTTCGCCATGCGCTTGTCGCGCCCGTTCGCGAAAGCCACGCTGTACAGCGACGACCACGCCGTCGCCGACGCCGGGGATCTGTCGGGGACGCATCTCAAGGCCGTGCTTCACTATCCCGATGCGGGCGACGCGCCCTTGCTGGTGAAGGTCGGCCTCTCCACGGTCGACGCCGAGGCCGCGTTGCGCAACCTCGACGCGGAGCAGCCCGGTTTCGATTTCGAGCACGTGCGGGCCGCCGCGGAAGCGGGCTGGGAGCAGGAACTCTCGCGCATCCGCGTGCAGACCGCTTCGGAGCGCGACAAGCGGATCTTCTACACCGCGCTTTATCACAGCCTCGTCGCACCCACCCTGGCCAGCGACGTGGATGGCGGTTATCGCGGCATGGATGGCCAGGTGCACCGGCTGCCCTCAGGGAAGCAGACGTTCACCACATACTCCTTGTGGGACACCTATCGTGCCCTGCATCCCCTGCTCACGCTCGTGCAGCCGCATCGCGTGCCCAGCCTGGTCGACAGTCTGGTCCGCATGGCGGCCGAAAGTCCCGACGGCGCTCCGGTCTGGCCCCTGCAAGGCATCGAAACCGGCTGCATGATCGGCTACCACTCGGCGGTGGTGCTGGCCGAGGCGCAGGCGAAGGGGTTCACCGGCATCGACTATGCGCGCGCATGGCCGCTGTTCCGCAAGCGCGCCATGGACGACGATTATCGCGGCCTGGCCGACTATCGCCGCCTGGGCTATGTGCCCTGCGACAAGGAATGGGAAGCGACGAGCAAGACGCTCGAGTACGCCTACGACGACTGGGCCGTCGCGCAGCTCGCCAAGGCTTCCGGCGCCGACGACGACTACCGCGTGCTGCGTGATCGCTCGCGCAACTACCGCAACGTGTTCAACCATGACAGTAGCTTCGTGCAGCCGCGTCTCGCCGATGGGTCGTGGGCGATGCCCTTCGATCCTCGCGCCCTCGGGCACGGGAAGGCGTGGCACGACTTCACCGAATCCAATGCATGGCAGGCGACCTTCCTCAACCAGCACGACCTCTACAGCTACATGGCGCTGTTTGGTGGAAGCGAGGCGTTCGCGCGCAAGCTCGACGGGCTTTTCGCCGCCAGTTCCGAGCAGCTGCCGGGTGCACCGCCCGACATTGCCGGATTGGTCGGTCAGTACGCGCACGGTAACGAACCCAGCCACCATGTGGCCTATCTGTACGCGTATGCCGGACAGCACCACAAGACGCAGGCCCGGGTTCGTTCGCTGCTGGCGACCATGTACCAGGACACTCCCGAGGGTCTGATCGGCAACGAGGACTGCGGCCAGATGAGCGCGTGGTATGTCATGAGCGCGCTCGGATTTTATGCCGTCGATCCGGTCAGCGCGACGTACGTCATCGGCAGTCCCCTGTTCGACCGCGCGGAGATCGACGTGGGCAAGGGCCGCACGCTGACCATCGAGGCCCGCGGCAACGCACCCGACCGTCCCTACATCCAGTCTGTGACCTGGAACGGCAAACCGTATTCGCGCACATGGCTTCGGCACGCCGACCTGGCCGCCGCCGGCCACCTCGTCTTCCAGATGGGACCCACACCTAACCTGCGCTACGGTGCCGACCGCGCCGACCGCCCGCCGTCGTTCGCCCCGGACGCCGGCCAGGAGATCACATGAAACGCTCCACGCTTCTCGCACTCGCGATCGCCGCTACGGGTTGCATCGCCCCGGCGGCGTTCGCGAACCCGCCCGTGACGGTTTCCGGTGCGCAGTTCATGCGCGACGGCAAGCCTTACCAGATCATTTCGGGCGACATGCATTTCCAACGCGTGCCCCGCGCGTACTGGACGGATCGCCTGCGCAAGGCGCGTGCCATGGGCCTGAACACGATCACCACCTACGTGTTCTGGAATCTGCTCGAGCCGACGCCCGGGCATTTCGATTTCAGCGGGAACAACGACGTGGCGGCTTTCGTCAAAGCCGCGCAAGCCGAAGGTCTCAACGTGATCCTGCGACCCGGGCCGTACATCTGCGGCGAATGGGATGCGGGTGGTTATCCCGCGTGGCTTTTCGCCGAACCGGGCATGCGCGTACGCACCCGCGATCCGCGTTTCCTCGCCGCGTCGGATCGCTACCTCCAGCGCCTGGGCAAAGAGCTGGCGCCCCTGCTGGCGAGCCACGGTGGCCCGATCATCGCCACCGAGCTGGAGAATGAGTACGGCTCGTACAACAACGACAAGGATTACCTTGGCGATATCCGGGCCATGCTCCAGCGCGCTGGCCTGACCGACGACATGCTGCTCACGTATGACGGCCCGGACCTGCTCGCCAACGGCACGCTTCCCGACGTGACCGCCGTGATCGACTTCGCGCCAGGCGAGGCGAAGAAGAGCTTCGAGATGCTCGAACGCTTCCGCCCGGGTTCACCGCGCATGGCGGGCGAATACTGGGCGGGCTGGTTCGACCAGTGGGGTGGCAAGCACGCGGCCACCGACGCAAAGCAACAAGGCGATGAGCTGGCCTGGATGCTCAAGCAGGGTTACTCCGTCAACGTGTACCTCGTGCATGGCGGCACCAGCTTCGGCTTCATGAACGGCGCGAATTTCCAGGGCAATCCGTCGGACCACTACGCACCGCAGACCACCAGCTACGACTACGACGCCGCGCTCGACGAAGCGGGAAGGCCCACGGCCAAGTTCACGCGATTCCGCGACATCATCGCGAAGGCCACGGGACAGACGCCGCCCGCCGTGCCCGATTCGGCGCCCGTGCGCAGCCTTCCCGCGTTCACGCTGGATGAATCGGCGTCGCTCTGGGACAACCTGCCCGCGCCGCAGGCATCGGATCAACCCAAGCCCATGGAAGCCTACGGCCAGGGCTACGGTTACATCCTCTACCGCACCAAGGTGCACGGTCCCTTCCACGGCAAACTGTATCTGGGCGACGTCCGTGATTACGCTGCCGTCTACCTGGATCGCCAGGCGCGTGGCACGGTGGATCGCCGCCTCAAGCAGGTGTCCGTGGAACTCAACATCGGTGCCGGTGAGCACACGCTGGACGTGTTGGTGGAAAACACCGGCCGCGTGAACTATGGCCCGCACATGGAAGACGGTCGTGCAGGTCTTGTCGACCCCGTGATGCTCGGCGAGACGATCCTGCATGACTGGCAGGCATTCCCCTTGCCGATGACATCGCCCGCCACACTCCATGGCTGGACCACGGCGAAGGTGGAAGGACCGGCCTTCCATCGGGGCAAGGTCACGATCGATACCCCGGCCGATACGTTCCTCGACACGCGTGCGTTCGGCAAAGGTGCCGCCTGGCTCAATGACGTGAACCTCGGGCGCATCTGGTCGATCGGCCCGCAGCACGATCTGTATGCCCCCGCGCCGTGGTTCCGCCACGGCGTGAACAGCGTCGTCGTGTTCGACCTGGAAACGCGCGACAAGCCGGTCATGCGCGGCGTGGAGCAGCGCCTCTGGGCCGATGCTCCCAAGACCCCCTGAACCCCATCCCCGATCAGCGCCGCCCCCAAGGAGCTCCCGTTCGATGTCGACACATCCTTCATTCCGCCGCCTCAAGACCTGCCTGGCCGCCGCGCTGCTGGCGGCGCTGCCCGCGGTATCGCAGGCCGAATCGTTTACCGACGTGAAGCCTTCGCCGCAGCAGGTGGCGTGGCAGGACCTCGAGTTCGGCGTCATCGTGCACTTCGGCACCAACACCTTCCTCGACCGCGAATGGGGCGATGGCACGGCCTCCCCGTCCGTCTTCAATCCCGACAAGGTCGACCCCGACCAGTGGGCCCGCGCCGTGAAGGCCGCCGGCGTCCGCTACATGGTGCTGGTCGCGAAGCACCACGATGGCTTCGCGCTGTGGCCCACCGGCCAGACCGACTATTCGGTGAAGGCCAGTCCCTGGAAGGGCGGCAAGGGTGACCTCGTCCGCATGACGTCGGACGCGGCGAAGAAGAACGGCCTTGGTTTCGGCGTGTACCTCTCGCCGTGGGATCGCCACGATCCGCGCTACAAGGATTCCGCGGCTTACGACAAGTACTATCTCTCTGAGCTGGAAGAGCTCGTGCAGCACTACGGTCCGTTGACAGAGTGGTGGCTCGATGGTGCCGGCAGCGCGGGCCATGTCTACGACTTCGCGAAGTACGTCGAGACGCTGCGCACCTACCAGACGAACACGATGATCTTCGCCGACGTCGCCCTCTTCGACTACGGCGATATCCGCTGGGTCGGCAACGAGCAAGGCATCGTGCAAGGCGAGAACTGGAACGTCATCGATCGCCATGGCCAATTGCGCTGGCGCCCACTGGAAGTGGATACGCCGCTGCACAAGGACCACTGGTTCTTTAGTTCCAAGCCGGAGTTCGCAACGTCGCTGAAGACGGTCGACGAGCTCATGGCCAACTGGGAAAGCAGCGTCGGCCACGGTGGCCAGCTGATGCTGGGCGTGGCGCCCGATACGCATGGATTGCTGCCAGAGGCGGACGTTCGTCGCCTGGCCGAGTTCGGCAAGGCGTTGAAGGCGCGGTATGGCGATGAGGCGAATCTCGCGGCGAAGCACGCCGCCGCCGATGACAATGTTGCCGCCGCGCTGGATAACGACCGTTCCACGTTCTGGTCGGCACCCGCCGGCTCCGCCAATGCCTCGCTGGAAGTCGACCTTGGCCGTGAGGTGACCTTCGACCACGCGATGACGATGGAGTGGCTGGATGGCGGGCAGAACGTCCACGGCTATGCCGTGCAGGTATGGGATGGCAAGGGGTGGAAGACGGTCGCGGAGGCGCAGGCGATCGGGCATATGAAGATCGACCGTTTCGCACCGGTGACGGCACGACGGGTTCGCCTGAACATCACTTCGTCGGTGGGGACGGCGAGGATTCGGGAGTTCAAGCTGTTTGATGTGGGTGGTTGAGTTGGGTGCCTGGCGGGAGGGCTATCGCCGCTGAAGCGGCTCCCACATAAGGCTCGGGCTTCTACATAAGGCTGGGGCTTCTACATTTGGCTGGGGTTATGGCTGCTGAAGTGGCTTCTTCATTTGGTTGGGGCTATCGCCGCTGAAGCGGCTCCCACATTGATTTGGGCGGCTCCCACATTGATTGGGGCTGCTACCGCATGAGGCTGAGGCCCCGCTTTTGGCGGGGCCTTTGCTTTGTGTGGGAGCCGCTTCAGCGGCGATGGGTTCGCGACAGCATCAATCCGATCAGATCAACGCACCGCGTCGGGCAGGCTGTCCCAGATCTTCGGGTCTTCCGCACCCAGCACCCACGCGCAGAATCCCTGCAATCCATACTGTTTGGCCACGTCATAGCGGTCGCGGAAGGCATGCGCATCCGGCAGGAATACCCATTCGCGCATCTGGTCGCGATAGAACCAGAACCACGATTCGTGCTCCACCGGGTCCCACTGCATCGTGGCGCCAAACTGTTT
>DATNJP010000262.1:0-6602 GCA_035603855.1 Luteibacter sp.
CTCTACATCCCCTTGGGTTTCCCGGCTCCTGCCGGGCGGGGAGGAGGATAACAAGGATGCGTCCGCTAACCGTACAGGATGGCCCGAGACCGTATGAAATGATCCGATTCCGATGAATTGCCAGATTCCAATCGAATGATCCGATTCCAATGGAATGCTCCGATCCCAATGGAATGCTCCGATCCCAATGGGATGATCCGATCCCAATGGATTGCTCTGATCCTAATGTGGGAGCCGCTTCAGCGGCGATCCCGCGGCAGCGGGCCAGCTCTTCGCAAGCACCCATCGCCGCTGAAGCGGCTCCCACACAGGCTCTCCCGTTACAGCAGATCCACCTGCTGCTGGGCCGTATACCAGAGCAGCCCATAGTGGCCGTACGGGAACGTGTAGCTCGCCGTCTCGCCCTGGATCTGCGAGGTGTGCACCCCGTAGACGATACAGACGCCCGTGGCGCAATTGATCTCGTCCGAGTACGACTTGAACGAATACATCTTCGCGCCGAAATGATGGCCGGCTATGCCGTTGAGGAAGGGGCTGCCGATCGACAGGCCCCAGCTGCCGCAGGTCGTGGTGGCGACGTTGAACGGGTAGATCCCGCAGGTGTACAGGCCGCGGAACGCGCCCGCGATGCCGATGAACGTGTTGACCGAGCTGGACGCACCGATGCGGTCGATGACGCGCGCGGCGAGCGTGGCGCCCATGGAGTGGCCGATCACGTCGATCTTGCCCGTACACGACGACGCCAGCGCGTCGACGATGGCGTTCTCGACCGGCACTTCCTCACTGCCGTTGTGGTCGTTGCACGCGGCACAGAGGCCGTTACCCCAACTCGGCGCGATGATCTGCGCCTCGGTGTAACCGCGCTGGCGGAGCAGGTCGTGGGTGGCCTGGAAGTCGGACGGGCTGCCGGTGTTGCCGTGCACGAGCACGACGGAATCGACACAGGCGGCGTGGACGGAACCGCAGACGAACAACAACAGGGCGAACAGCGACATCGTGGAACGCATGGCTTGCCTCCGTGGTGTGATGCGCTACGGTCAGACCACCCCGAGCGCGTAGTAGGCGACGATCGCCACGAAGACCGCGAGGGTCTTGATGACGGTGATCGCGAAAATGTCGCGGTACGACTGGCGATGGGTGAGGCCGGTGACGGCCAGCAAAGTGATGACCGCGCCGTTGTGCGGCAGCGTATCCATGCCACCGGAGGCCATCGCGGCGACGCGATGCAGGACATCCATCGGAATGCCGGCTGCCTGCGCGTTCTGGATGAAGGTCTGGCTCATGGCGCCTAGGGCGATGCTCAACCCGCCTGACGCGGAGCCGGTGATGCCGGCGAGCGCGGTGACGGAAACCGCTTCGTTGACCAGCGGGTTCGGGATCGCGTGGAGTGCATCGGCCACCGTGCGAAAGCCCGGCAGCGCGGCGATGACCGCGCCGAAACCGTACTCGGACGCCGTGTTCATGGACGCGAGCAGCGCGCCGCCCACGGCCGCCTTGCTACCGTCGGCGAAGCGCTGGACGACCGGGCGCCAGGCGAACGCCAGCACGGTGACGATGCCCAGGAGCAGCGCCCCCTCGACGGCCCAGATGGCCGCGACCTTCGATATGTCCTGGACAACAGGCGGCGCGCTGCCGACCACGGTGGGCACGAACGATTGCGTGCTGCCATAGACGCGCGGGATCGCGACAGTGAGCAGCTTGTTCGCGACACCCACGACGACCAGAGGCAACAGGGCGACAAGGGGATGCGCCAGCTTGTCGCCGATGAAGACGACAGGCTCGTTCGCGAGGTCGTCGCCATAGCCTTCGCCGGCCAGCATGGCGGCACGGCGGCGTCGCTCAAGGTAGAGGAGGCCCGCGCCGAGGATGAAGACCGATCCCAGCGTGCCGAGCCACGGTGCAGCCCATGTGTCGGTGCCGAAGAACGCGGTGGGGATGATGTTCTGGATCTGCGGCGTGCCTGGCAGCGAATCCATGGTGAACGTGAAGGCGCCCAGCGCGATCGTGCCGGGGATGAGGCGCTTCGGAATACGTGCCTGACGGAACAGCTCGGCGGCGAACGGATAGACGGCGAACACCACGACGAAGAGCGACACGCCGCCGTAGGTGAGCAGGGCGCACACCAGCACGATCGAAAGGATGGCGCGCTTCTCGCCGAGCAGGCCGATCGTGCCGGCGACGATCGCGCGCGAAAAACCGGACAGCTCGATCAGCTTGCCGAACACCGCGCCGAGCATGAAGACGGGAAAGTAGAGCTTGAGGAAGCCGACCATCTTGTCCATGAAAAGGCCGGTGAACATCGGCGCCACCAGGCCGGGATCCGTGAGCAGCACCGCGCCCAGCGCCGCGATGGGCGCGAACAGGATGACGCTGTAGCCGCGATAAGCGACCAGCATCAGGAAGGCCAGCGCGGCCAGCACGATAAGCAATGCCATCGAAGCGTTCGTCCCCAGGGTCGGTCTTTGCGACCGTCGGACGGCGAGTATCCGCACGCTTGGGCTGGCGCGGCACTGTACCAAGGTACAAGTGTGGCCTTCACCGGCTGTTCCTATGCTTCGTGTCATTCGGCGCCGAGGGGGTGCCGCGGATTGGGGTATTCGGGGGATGTCCATGAAGCACGCACCGCTGACGCTGGCGATCGGTCTCGTAATCGGTCTGGCCAGCACGCTTCCGGCCATGGCGCAGGACGCCGCGCAGGCGAACACGTCGACGACGGAAGCGAAGAAAAAGCAGCAGGAAGCCACGCAGCTGACCGAAGTGACCGTGAGCGCCCGTCGCCGCGAGGAATCGCTGGAGAAGGTGCCGGTCGCGGTCAGCGCGTTCTCCGAGGAGGACATGAAGGACCTGCAGGCGACGAGCATCGATGGATTGCAGGGCGCCGTACCGAACATGAACATCGTGCAGGGCCGCGGTTCGTCGTCGTCGGTCAACATCTTCATCCGCGGCATCGGCCAGCCGGACGCGTTGCAGACCTTCGATCCCGGCGTCGGCATGTACGTGGACGACGTGTACTACTCGCGTATCCAGGGCGCCTTGATCAGCCTGTTCGACGTGGACCACGTGGAAGTACTGCGCGGGCCACAAGGCACGTTGTACGGCAAGAATTCCACCGGCGGCGCGGTGAAGGTGGTCACGAAGAATCCCGGCGAGGCGCCGGAAGGGTCGGTCGAAGCGACGTTCGGCAACTACGGCCGCCGTGAAGGGCGCTTCTATGGTTCGACGCCGCTCAGCAAGGATGGTGCCTGGTCGGCGTCGCTGGCTGGTGCGGTCACCCGTACGGATGGCTATGTGCACGACTACTCGGGTCGCGATTTCAACAACGACAACACCAAGTCGGTGCGCGGCAAGCTGCGTTTCCATCCGTCGGAGACCTTCGACGGCGTCCTGACCCTCGACTATACGAAGATGGACACGGCGCTCACCCTGGGCCAGCCAGTGTCGCCGCTGACGCGCACCGACCTCGTTTTCGGTACCGTCACCCTCCTGCGTCCGAACCTCGACGAGAAGTACAACTTCCATACGCAGACCTCGTTCCCGCCGGGCGACGGCCAGAAGCTCACGCATAAGGGCGTGGCGCTGAACATGAACTGGAAGCTCTCGGACCAGTGGAACCTGAAGAGCATCACCGCGTATCGCAAGCTCGACAGCGATTCGTACATCGACATCGACGCGTCGCAGTACGAGCTGGGTGATGTCTTCGTCGGTTTCCACCAGAAGCAGGTCAGCCAGGAACTGCAGCTGGCCTTCGATAACGGCAGCAACCTGCAATCGGTGTTCGGCGCGTACTTCCTGCGCGAGAACGTGCCGTCCACGCAGTACGCGTTCGCCGACGACCTGTTCGCGGTGGCGGGAACGCCGGTTCCCTTCCTGCGCACCATCGGCGACGACCTGACGACGAAGAGCTGGGCCGGCTTCGCCCATGTGAACTGGGAGTTCGTGCCGAGCTGGACGTTGGCCGCCGGCATCCGTTACAGCAAGGAAAGCAAGGATTACGACCGCACGACCAGCACGTTCTGGGGCGTGCCGCTTGCCGCGCTGGACGAGACGGTGCCGCTGTCGAAGTCGAAGGACTGGACGGCCTGGACGCCGACGGTGAGCCTGCAGAAGCAGTTCAATCCGCAGACGATGTGGTACGTGTCGGCCAGCCGCGGCTTCAAGTCGGGTGGCTTCAACGGCCGTGCCAACGCGGCGGCCGAGGCGAAGACGGCCGAGTTCGATCCGGAATACGTCTGGACCTTCGAGACCGGCCTGAAGCTGCGCAGTGCGGACAACCGCCTGCAGGCGAATCTTGCCGCCTTCCACAGCGACTACAAGGATTTCCAGGCGCGTGTGTCCGAGATCCAGAACCCGGGCTCGTTGACGCCGACCTTCGCCTTCCCGGTGATCAATGCGGCGAAGCTGAAGATGGATGGCTTCGAAGCGGAGGGCGTGGCGCTGCTGGGCGAGGGCACCCGACTCAGCACCCAGATCGGTTATCTCAAGGCGAAGTACGACCGCTTCGACGATGCGCGCTCGGATCCGTCGAACCCGCAGTACAACCCGACCTTGCACGACCACGTGCCATTCTCGCCGAAGTGGACGGCGCGCATCGCCGCGACGCAGACCTTCAATGTCGGCGGCGGAGCGTTGACCATCGGCGCGGATGCGTCGTACCGCACGGAAACCTGGCTCAGCGTCGATAACTACGACGCGCTCAGCCAGAAGGCGTACACGCTGGTCGGTGCGTTCGGCATCTTCGATTCCGGCGATGGTCACTGGCAGTTCCGCGCCGGCGTGCGCAACGCCACCAACAAGGTCTACAAGACCGATGGCCAGGAGTTCTCCAGCGTCGGTAACATCCGTACGGCGTACTACGGCATGCCGCGCAACTACTATGGCTCGGTGCGCTACAACTTCTGAGCAGGGGAACCATGATGCGTCGTTTGCTGCTTGTCCTTTCCTTCGTCGCCGGCGGTGCATCCGCCGCCGACGCCCCCGCGAAACTGCCCACCCTGAAGATCGATGCCAGTCGCGTGACCGTGGCGGGCCTGTCCTCCGGCGCGTACATGGCGACGCAGGCGCAGGTGGCCTATCCGGATGTCTTCCACGGCGCGGCCATCGTGGCCGGCGGCCCCTACGGGTGTGCGGGCGGCAAGCTCGACGTGGCGCTGGGTAGCTGCATGAAGGGAACGCCGGTCCCGGATGTCCAGGCGCTTGCGGCGCAGGCGAAGGAAAGGGCGGGGAAGGGCGAGATCGGTCCGCTGGCGAAGCTTGCCACGGCGAAGATCTATGCCTTGCACGGGGCGCAGGACGCCCTCGTGGCGCCTGCGGTGGGCCATGCCTCGGCGGGCTTCTACGACGCGCTGAAGAAGGCCGATCCGGCGCTCGCCGGCATGAGCGTCGTCGACGATGGCGATCGTGCCTTCGCGCACAACCTGCCCATCGCGGCGAAGGGCGACGATTGCGGCAAGTCGGTGTCGCCTTTCCTTGGCCACTGCGGTTTCGACGCGGCAGGCGAGATTTTCTCGCAACTCTATGGCAAGCCCGCCCATGCCGTCGCCGCGACGGCGAAGGGCGAGCTTCGTGTGTTCGACCAGGATGCCTATAAGGCGAATGGCAAGGATGCCTTTCTTGGTGCGACGGGATACGTTTACCTGCCGCCGGACTGCCTGGCGGGGAAGCCCTGCGGCGTGATGGTGGCGCTGCATGGCTGCAAGCAGAACGCCGACCTGATCGGAAAGGCCTTCGTGGAAGACGCGGGCTTCAACCGTTGGGCCGACGTCTACGACGTGGCCGTCCTGTATCCTCAGACCCGCGCGGTGTTCGCGCCATTGAATCCGCAGGCATGCTGGGACTGGTGGGGCTACTCGGGGGAGAACTACGACACGCGCGGCGGCGTGCAGTTGCGCTGGCTGGTGGATGCGTTGCGTGGCTTGGGCGTGCCTTCTGCGAAGTGACGTCTATCGCCGCTGAAGCGGCTCCCACACAAAGCGGAGGCAGGCAGCCTGCTGAGGTCTTGCAGGGCAGATGGCCTGCTCAGGCCTTGCAGGGCAGATGGCCTGCTGAGGTCTTGCAGGGCAGATGGTCTGCTCAGGTCTTGCAGGGCAGATGGCCTGCACAGGCTTTGTGTGGGAGCCGCTTCAGCGGCGAAGCTCCTGGAGCACAACCCACATGAGCCCCTGGCTCGTCACCACCGCCGCGGCGCTCTGGCTTTGCATGCTCTTCGGCGTGGCGCTGTTCGGTGAGCGCAGGCCCGCCTTCCTCGAGCGCCGCTGGGCGATCGTCTACGCTCTTTCCCTGGCCATCCACTGCACGTCATGGACCTTCTATGGGACGGTGACCCAAGCGTCGCGCTCGGGCTGGTGGCTGCCGCCGACCTTCGTCGGTGCGATCCTCATGTACATGCTGGCCGTGGGCGTGCTTCGGCGTCTCGTCGTCATGGCGCGCGACTACAACGCGGGCTCCGTCGCCGATCTGGTTTCCGCCCGGTTGGGAAGGCATCGCGGGCTGGCCGCGCTGGTCACCGTGGTGATGCTGATCGGCATCGTTCCCTACATCGCCCTGCAGTTGAAGGCGGTCGCGATGAGTTACGGGCTGCTGGCCCGTGGCCGTGATGCCGAAGC
>DATNJP010000263.1:0-4852 GCA_035603855.1 Luteibacter sp.
CGCCGGAGCTTTCACCGCACTGGCGTGGCGTCGACCGTCCACTGAAACCACGTCGAGGCTTGCCGGTGTGGATGGCGGCGCTCGCCGCGTTGTGCATCCTGGTCGGCACATGGATCTACCTGCATGGCCGCCTCAACGGCGTGACCGAACCGGTGAGTTCCCGCCTTGCCGCCATCGGCCTGCGTGGCGTGCCGTTGCCTGCGAACGATGCCCCGGCGAAACGTCCCGCGGCGAGCCTGCGCCAATTGCTCGCCGACGATGAGCGCAGTGGCGTGCTCGGCATCGACGAGAAGCCGGACGGACAGGCGACCCTGCGACTGGCCGGTACGGAGATGTTCCCCTCCGGCGGGGCCGACGTCGCACCCGGGCAGGCCGCGTTGCTTTCCCGCATCGCCAAGGCCCTGAACCAGGTGCGTGGCCGGATCGTCGTCGTGGGCCATACCGACGACCAGCCGATCCGTTCGCTGCGCTTCAAGGACAACTTCGAACTGTCCGCCGCGCGTGCGCGCAACGTCAGCGCGATCCTCAGCCGCGACCTCAGCGATCCCCGTCGCATCGAGTCCAGCGGCGCGGGTTCCTCGCAGCCGGTGGCCACGCCACCGAACCTGCCCGCCAATCGCGCGCGCAACCGTCGCGTCGAGATCCTGTTCGTACCGGAGGCCGGATGAAGACCGACCTGTTTCGACATCCCTGGCTTCGCGCCGCCTTGGGTATCGCGCTGTGCGCGGTGCTGATCTGGTTCGGTGGTCCCTACCTTGGCCTTGGCGACACGCAGCCATTGGCGAGCGTGCTTGCGCGCGTCGTGACCATCCTCGTGATCGCGGCGGTATGGATCGGCGTGTTGCTCGTCCGGCGCTGGCTCGCCGCGCGCCGCAGCGAGCGCATGGGGACCGAGCTTGCCGCATCCGCCGACCCGGCACGTGCCGATGCCGATGCCCGCGCGCGGGCCGAGCGCGAGGCGTTACGCGTGCGCTTCGCCGAGGCATTGGCCCTGCTGCGTAAACGGCGCGATGCCAGCGGCAACCTGGAAGACCTGCCGTGGTACCTGATCATCGGTGCGCCGGGATCGGGCAAGAGCACCTTGCTCGAACATTCCGGCTTCGACTTTCCCTTGCTCAACAGCACGGGGAAACGCTCGCTGGGTGGCGTCGGAGGCACGCGCAACTGCGACTGGTGGTTCACCGATCGCGCGGTGTTCCTCGACACCGCCGGCCGCTATACCACGCAGGATTCCGATCCGCAGGCCGACGCATCCGCCTGGGATGGCTTTCTCGATCTCCTGCGACGCTATCGCCGCCGCCGTCCCGTAAACGGCATCGTGCTCACCGTCAGCGCCAGTGAACTGTTGACGATGTCGGGCGACGAGCGCCAACGGCACGCGGAAGCCTTGCGCGAACGCCTGGACGACATCGGCACGCGGCTGGGCATCGCGGTGCCGGTCTATCTTGTCTTCACCAAGTGCGATCTTGTCGCCGGGTTCATGGAGTTCTTCGACGCGCTGGATCCCGCTGGCCGGGCACAGGTCTGGGGTGCGACGTTCGCCGCCGGCCGGAGTGTCGATGGCAGCGCGCCAGCGTTGCTCGGCGAAGAGTTCGACGCGTTGCTGGAACGCATCGATGAGCGCGTGATCGAGCGCATGCACGCCGAACGCGACGTGCGCCGGCGTGCCCGCATCCTCTCGTTCCCGCAGCAGCTTCGTGGCCTGCGCGAACTGGCGCTGCCCCTGGTCGCGACGGTTTTCGGCAGCCATGCGTATGGCCGTTCGCCGTTGCTTCGCGGGGTGTACCTCACCTCGGGCACGCAGGAAGGCACGCCGATCGACCGCGTGCTCTCCGTGGTGAGCCGGTCGTTCGGCATGCAGGCGGCGCTGCCGTCGTCCGCGCGGGCGCAGCGTCGCACGTACTTCGTGGAGCGGCTGCTCAAGGAAACCATCCTTCCCGAGGCGGGCTTCGTGGGGGCGGATCCCGTGGCGTTGCGGCGCCGGCGCCTTGCCGAGGCTGCCGCGGCGGGCGGTATCGGCCTCGTCACCGTGGCATTGCTGGTCGGCATGGTCACGAGCTTCGGTCGCAACGCCGATTACGTCGCGCGTGTGGACCAGGCTTTGCGCGACTATCCCGAGGACAGCCGCGCCACGACGCCTACGTCATTACGCCAGTACTACGCGCAGGCGTTGCAACGCCTGGACGTGCTGTCGCGCGTGGAGCAGGTGGCAGGGCAGGTGCGGGCACCGAAACCGTGGTCGATGCGCTTCGGTCTGTTCCAGGGCGACGCCGTGTTCGACGAAGTGCACGGAGCCTATGCGCGCGAGTTCCAGGCCAGCGTCCTGCCCGGCCTCGCCCTGCAGTTTCGCGATGGCTTGCGCAGCGCCGCCGACGACCCGCAACGCCTGTACTACGTGCTGAAGGGCTACCTGATGCTGGGTGAGCCGCCGCACCGCGATGACGAGCAACTGGTCCTGTTGGCGGGTGAGCGGTGGCGGGACGTGTTTCCTGACGAGGACAGCCTCGTCCAGGCGCTCGAGGACCACTTCCGCGTGCTCTTCGCGGGCCACGACAGCCTGCGGGCGATGCCGGTCGACACGGCGCTGGTGGAAGCCGCACGTGCGTCGTTGCGCGCGGCGGACCTGGCGACGCTCATCTACGGCGGCCTGAAGATCGACAGCGAGGCCCGTCGCGACGCGCCCGTCCGGCTCGATCGCACGCTCGGCCTGCTCGGTGGAGTATTCCATCGCCGCAGTGGCGCACCGTTGTCCAAGCCTTTGCCGGCGCTCTTCACGCGTCCCGTCTTCGCCAACATGGTGCAGGAGGCTCCCACCTCCGGTGTCGGCGGTGGTGGCGGCATTGCCAGCGCCGTGGATCGCTTCGTGAAGGACGATTGGGTTTTCGGTGCGACCGCGGCCGATCCGTTGCGCCGCGTCTCGCTGGCGACCCAGGTGCGAACGCTCTACGTAGCCGACTACATTCGTGCCTGGGACGACCTGCTCGGCGATCTCGAGCTGCAGCCGGTGAGCAACATGCAGGATGCCAGCGGCGTCGCGGCACGGCTCGCCGGTCCGGGCTCGCCACTGAAGGCGCTGCTCCTGCTGGTCCGCGACAACACGACGGATCTGCTGCGGCAAACCGCGCCGGACAGCGGTGACCGTGTCGCCGCGGCGGCCGAGCGCCGCGTGGTGGACCGGGTGAAAAGCCGCAGCGAGATCGCGCGCGTGATCGCCGAAGGCAGTGCGCCGACCGCTAAAAGCAGCTCCGAGCGTGCCGACGCCCCGATCATCGAACACTTCGCCACGATCAACCAGTTGACCGACGGCGCCGCCGGCGCGACACCGCTGGATCGCACGCTCGCGGCACTGGACCAGATGAGCAAGACCTTGCTCAGCCTGCGCCCCGGCGCGGACACCATCGGGCAACCCGATCCCGCGCTAGCCGCCGCACGCCAGGAAGCGGCGCAATTGCCTCCGCCCTTGTCGGCATGGCTGGGCAGCCTCGTCGGCAGTAGCCAGACGCTGGTCAGCAAGGGTGCCAGTGGCGCGCTTGCCGACGGTTTCCGCCAGGCAGCCGGTGCGGATTGCTCGCGCTTCATCCAGGGACGCTATCCCTTCGTCGCCGGCAGCACGACGGATATCCCGTTGCAGAACTTCGCGGAGCTTTTCGGTAACGGCGGCCGCTTCGACACCTTCTTCAAGCAGACCTTGTCCCGCGTCGTCGACAGCAGCGGCGCCACGTGGACATTCCGCGATGCCGACGGCGCACGCACGGGAGCGGGCGTGCTCGCCGAAGCGCAGCTGGCTGACGGCATTCGCCAGGCGTACTTCCGTGACGGACCGCAGCCGCAGGTGGGCTTCACGCTGTCGATCACGACACCACCGGCCGGCATCGGGCGCCTGACGATCGAAGTGGATGGCCAGACCTACGAATACAAAGCCGATCAACCGTCGGCGGCGGTCGCCATGACCTGGCCCGGTCCGAAACCTGGCACCACACGGATCAGCGCGTGGGATAGCGCGGGCAATCCGCTTCCGGTGCTGGAATACCCCGGCGAGTGGGGCTGGTTCCATGCGCTCGACGCGGCCGCCCTGCAACGCCGGACCGAAACGCGCTTCGGTGCCAACTTCGGCTTCGGCGCCGTGCATGCGAACGTGGATATCGAGGCGGCAAGCCTGCGCAACCCGTTCGCCGACAGCAGCGTGCGCCGCTTCAGGTGTCCGGCATGAGCACGGTCGTGTCCCATGTTTCCATCGGCTTCCACGGCAAGCTGCCCGGCCTGGGTGACTTCGTGCAACGCCGTCTGCCGCCTACATTCGTCGAGCCATGGGACCGCGCGTTTCGCGCCGCACTGGACGGCGTGGCGCGTCGGCTGGGCGAAGGCTGGCGTCAACGCTGCCTGGAAACGCCAGCGTGGCGCTTCGCGCTCGCTCCTTGCGCGTGCGGGCCACTCGCATGGATCGGCGCCATGGTTGCTTCGATCGACCGCGTCGGACGCGTGTTTCCCCTCGTGGTCGCCGCGCCCGTGGCGGCGGGCGTGAACGGGTGGCCGCTCATTCCTGCGTCGACGTGGTTCGACCAGGTCGATGCCGTATTGCGGCAAGGACGTGAGGACGGAGCGCTGCCCGACTTCGACCAGGCGGTCTGCGCGCTACCCGATCCCGCCTCCGTGGATGCGGCCGCGTTCGTGCCGCCGCACGGATGCAACCACGGGCTCTGGTGGCGTGATGCCGATCCGGGACGCGGCGTGCTGTTGCGCGGCCTGCCGGGAGAGATCGATTACCTGCATTTCATCGACGGCGTCGACGCCGGGAACCATGAGGAATCCGCGTGAGTCCGCCTTATCTATCCGCCGGTCGTACCGAGACCGG
>DATNJP010000264.1:0-6619 GCA_035603855.1 Luteibacter sp.
CGTCCCGCTCAGGATGTCACCGCCGGCGTGCACGGACAGATCCCCGCCGCCCACGGTGGTCACGGTCTTGCCATCGGCATTCTTGTACCAGGTCGTCGGCAGCGACACGGAAAGCTCGCTGACATTGCCACCCGCGTTCACGTCGACGTTGCCGCCGATGCTCATCACGCCCTGGTGGAAATTGGCGAAGTCGATCGACGAGCTCGATCCATCCGCCGCGTTACCCACCTGCATCCACTGCCACCAGTACTGCGCCACCGACGCGCCTGCCGCGAGTTTCGTCTGCGAGCCATCGGCATCCAACACATTCTGGATGCTGGCGATGTCGCCCGCCGCATTCAGGTGGATATCCCCTGCGTGATCCGGATTCACCAGTCCATTGACCAGCATGTCGGGCAGCGACTGGGCTTGGCCCGTTGTCGTCTCGGAGGGGCGAAGAACATCCACGTCCGTGCCCGCCGTCGTACCTTCGGCAGGCGCGCCGGCGGTGTAGATCGTCGCCGGCGCCGCGGCGTCCATCCAGCAGATGTCACCGGCGGATGCCACGTCGATGTCGCCGGTACCCGTGCGAATCGTGGTCGGCATGTACAGCGTTTTGCCAGAGAACGACCCGCTCGGCGTCACGATGGTCGGATCGGTCACCGTGTCCTTGACGGCGAAGTGACCGTCGAGCTGGACGTCTGCCGAGGAAGCCGCCGACGTGCCGAGCGGATCGGATCCATTGAGGTCGGCGCCGGCGACGAATCGATACGACGTGCTGGGGCCGCCAAGCAACGTGGCCGATGCCAGCGACGTGGCATTGCCATAGGTCGGCATGTTCGAAGGCGAGTTATTGGGACCCGGCTTTCCAAACGCGATGGCCGGAGGCGCAGACGTGTCCGCGTCTTCGCGTGGCGCGAACGGGGCGTAGAAGAGCTGGGTACCTGTGCCGGGATCACCGACAAAAGACGAAACGTAGATGAAATAGTTGAGATGACCGTTGATGTACGAGTCGTAGTCACGCGACCAGTCGGAATAATCGGTGTCGACAGGTAGCAGGATCGGAGACGGCGTCTCGTTGATCCGGAGGCCGAAACCGAAGTTGGCCGACAGCCATTCGCTATAGCTGTTGGCGTAGTCGTCATAGCTCGTGAACGTTCCCGGCTGGGGCGCCGGCAGATGCGTCGGATTGTAAGTCAGGAAGCCCGTCGTGCTGTTTGTCGTGATGAAGAACCCCGACCACAGGAAGTTGTCGGCGTCACCGAACTCTCCTATGTACTTCTGGTAATTCGTGTAATAGGCATCGGTCTGTTTCAGCGCCGGCGCCGTCAGCGGCTGGTAGTACGGATCCTTGCTGATGTCGGCTACGCCGCCGCCCAACGTCATGCCGTCGGCAGGATCGCCCGCGGCCAGGTTGATTGTTCCGTTCCATGCGTCGTTGGCGTCGAGGTACGCCTGCGACTTCTGGTAGGCCGCCACCGCCGCCGTGTACAGGGGGTTGACGGGCGTGGTGGGCTTCGGTGAAAGCTTGGGTGCGAACGGAGCGTAGAAAAGCTGGGTACCCGTGCCGGGATCGCCGACGAAAGACGAAACGTAGATGAAATAGTTGATATGTCCGGTGATGTACGTGTCGTAGTTACGCGACCAGTCGGAGTAATCGGTGTCCACCGGCAGCAGGATGGGTGACGGAGTCTCGTTGGCGCGCAGACCGAAACCGAAGTTTCCCGTCAACCAATTGGTGTAGTCGTTGGAATAGTCGTCATAGCTCGCTGACGAGCTCGGTTGCGGCGCCTGCAGATGCGTCGGGTTGTACGCCAGGAACCCCGTCGTACTGTTCGTCGTGATGAAGAACCCCGACCACAGGAAGTTATCGGCGTCACCGAACTCCCCAATGTACTTTTGATAGTTGACGTAGTAATCGTCGACCTGGTTCCTGGCCGGAGCCGTCAGCGGCTCGTAATACGGATCCTTGCTGATGTCGGCAACCCCGCCGCCCGGCGTCATGCCGTCGGCGGCGTCACCACTGGCGAGGTTGATCGTTCCGTTCCACGCATCGTTGGCGTCGATGTAATCCAGGGACTTCTGGTATGCCGCCAGCGCCGCGTCATAGAGCGGATCATCCGGTACAGGGCCGTCCTTGGGCGGATCATTCAGCTGGGCGCCATCGTTCGACTGGAAGAAGCCGTCGGTGATGCTTGCCTTGATATCCAGGTTCCCTGCTGCGCGAACAGTCAGGATCGGCGCTTCGCCGTTATAGCGATACGCGAGCTGGGGAGTTCCATCGTTATCGGTGACACCCGCACCGAGGTTCCAGTTGGTAAGAACCTTGATGTCCCCGTTGTTGGCACCATCGACCGGATTACGCAACTCGATGCCAGGACGGACGTGGACGTTGGCGATTCCTGCAAAGCGATCGCCAAACGTAAAACCTGGCTGCTGCACGAAGCCCATCAACGTGCCGGGTCCGTTCGCGGGATCGCCGCCAGCGTATCCGTAGAAGCCCGCGTGATCGGTGTTAATCGCGTCGGGGGTGAAGTAATACTGGCTCATGTAATCCGCCAGCTGCGTTTCATCGGCAGGTGGTGGAAGGGCGGCCCCCTTTCCATCCGTCCACGTGCCCGCGACCATCGTCGCGCCGCCGTTGGCAAACCAGCCTGCCGGATCGATGACGCCGTCGAAGTGCTGCGCGCCGGTGGTACCGTCCTTCGTGCTCCACACAGCGAAAGGCTCGATGGTGACGTCACGCGCACCCTTGATCGACGCGGGATTATCGATCGTCACCGGCACGTCGCCGTCGACAAGCAGCGGCGCACGGATGCTGACCTTGCCGCCAGCGAAGTCGGTGTCCGCGCCGCCCGACACATTGATCGTCGCACCGGCGCCCACGTGGACATAACCGGCATCGGCGGCATCGACCTCCTCGTACCCATAGGTCGGATCGGTGACGCCATGGCCCGTACCCGTGGTGCCCAGCAGCACATCGCCGCCGCGTTGCTCTGGCGTGGTCACGTGCGCGTCGAGGGTGCCGTTGATGTCGACTCCCTGACGTCCCCACACTTCAATGTGGCTACCCGCCGGCGAACTCGCATCCACGGTGCCGTCGATGCGGGCCTTGCCGCCATTCGCGTATAGATACACCTTCTGCGACGTGAGCGTGTTGCCCGCGGATAGCGCGAGGTCACCTTGCCCGCTGGTGATGTCCACCAGGCCTGTCGAACCACTGGCGGCGACAAGGCCGGCCAGGGAATCGAGGTCCAGCGCGCCTCCCGTACCGATGGTGAAGTAGCCACCCCGGTAGCCATCAGCCGCATGGCCGTCATAAGTACCCCCGAGAGTGAGGGCACCGCCTGCGACAGCCTTGAACGAGCCCGCGTCCCCTGCTTCCACCGCGCCGCCGTAGCGCATGGACGCGCCGTCGTCGATCGTGATGTCGCCAGTGGCGCTCAACGCCAGGTTACCGCCCGGCGCATAGGCCGCCGTGTCGAAGAACTGACGGATCACGCCACCCGCGTCGAGCGTCGTGCCCGCCGCGACATGGATCCCACCCTGCGTAGCGTCGAGGGCAAGACCACCCGCCGCTGCCTTGAGATTCATGCTGTCGTCGATGTCGGCCGCGCGCAGGGTGAGCGAACCGCCCAGTCCATCGCGCGCGAGCGCCGTGCCCTGGCGGGCATGCAGACCCATGGCGCCGGTGGTGACGAGTGTCGTGGCTGCACCGCCGTCGGCGACGAACACGGGCGCGGAAAGATCGACTGAAGCGGCGCCGAAGTCCATGCCGCCCTGCGCCGTGGCGACAAAGCCGGACGTCGCGGTGCCATCGAAAGCATTGAAACCCTGCAGGGCGACCGTGCCCTGGCCGAAGTCGACCTCGTCGGCGGTGACGCTCAGCGTACCGCCTCCCGCCAAGGCATCGCCCGCCGCGGCGCCGAGCAGGTTCGCGAACGTGATCGTGCCGGCGTGTACGCCGACATCGGCGCCATCGCCGGTCAGTGCCCCAGCGCTCAGCAACAGGCTGTTGTCGATGGCAACCTCCTGGGCCCCGAGGAAATCGATATTCCCGCGGCTACGCAGCGTGACCGAGTCCGCACCGCGCCATTGCGCCAATGTCGCGGCACCGATCACCAGGCCATCGTCGGGCGCGACAGCATCCGCGCCCACGAAAGCGATGCGATTGGCCGTGGCATCGATGTTCTTGCCCGACAGCAGGGCATGGTCGTCCACCCGCACGCGGCCGGTAGCATCCAGGGACAGCGCGTTGCCACCGTCGACCGTTGCACCGGCGTCGATGGTCAGCATGCCGTCTGACGAATCGGCGGCCAGTCCCAGGCGCGAGATGGGCGCCGGGCCGTTCTGAGAGACGCGCAGTAGTGCGCCGCCACCATCAACCGCGGAAACCGGCTTGCCGCCGGCATCGGTGCCCGCATCACGACCGAACACCAGGGGCTGGCTCGCTACCGGATTGCCGTCTCCGCGGGCTGCGACAAAGCTGCCACCTTCCAGCGTGATGCCGTCGCCCGTGGGGCCGGCAACAAGGACGATCTCCTGTCCGGCCAATGGGTGCGCGGCATCGTTCGACAACAGGATGGAATCGGCGGTCACGTCGACGTGATCGCCGTCCGTATCGCTGCGCCGCGTGCCGCCAATCAGCAAGCTGCCCGCGCCAAGCGTCGTGAGGCCATCCGCCGAAATCCCCAGATATCCGTCGCGTGTGGTCTCGTCGGCACCGAGCACCTGAATCGCCTGGCCTGCGATATCCACCTGCGAGGTACGCCCGCCCTTGTCTGGCTGGGCGTCGAGCGTCGCTCCGAGGTCAAGCTCGTGTCCGGCACCGATCTGGAGGCGGCCGGCGTCCGCGGCCAACGGCGGCGCCACCTGCCCCTTCTTCGTGGCCGCGGCATTGAAGAACGTGTCGGCATCGCTCAGTCGGTACTGCGAATACTGCTGCCAGGTATCTGCCGACTGGACCACGAAGGTGGTGGTACGGGCATCATGTGCACCGGTAAGCGCGTCGCCGTAATAGCCACCCACCGCGTAGCCACCGTCAGCGAATGTAGCTGCTCGACCAACGACGGCGTCGCGCGCCGTCGTGTCGTATATGCGCATGGCGCCCGGCAGCGTCGCGTACTGGGCTGGCAACAACGTGTAGTAGCCCGAGGCCAATCCCGGTACACCGGAGAGGTAAACCTGACGGCCGACGCCCGGCTGAGTCACGCCATTGGCGTCCATGGCGAGGTCGGTAGCCGCTACCGCACCGCGATAGCCCGGAAGAATGGCGTAGACAGTGGCGCCGTTGGGCGCCGTGCTCAGCAGGTCACGCGTTCCGCCCGTGCCCGGCACGAACTCCGAAGCCTGCAGGTGACCGCCGCCATCGAGATCGATCGTGGCGCCCGCATCGAGCGCCACCGAATCGCCTTGCACCTGGATCTGCTTGGCCGGCGGCGCGGAAACGATGGGCGCCGTGGTCGCGGAATTCAGGGCATAGCGCCAGTCGACGCCGTCTATGGTATTGCCATAGGGCACCGTCAGCCCATCAAGCGATACCGACGTGACGCTGCCCGGCGCCAGGTGCACGCTCTTGGTGTTGGCCAGTGCAGGCAGACCGCTGGCAAGGCCGAAGTCGGTGGCGTTCGCGGCCGGATCCGTCGTGCCAAGCACCAGCGAGCCCGACGGCACGCGGATCGTGCCGTTCTGCTCGATGTGATCGGCGCTGATGAGGAGTGCACCACCCGCCGACAGAGGCGTGCCGGGTGCGTTACCGGATGAAAGAAAAGTGATACTCGTTTCACGAGCATTACCCGTCGCATCGGGTAACCCCGAGGCGTTTGCATCGATGGCGAAGCGGTATCCACTGGAAGGGTATACCTGCCCCGCCGCGAAAATCAGGTCGCCGGTGGAGAACAGCATGCCCGGAAGGACCTTGGTGCCGTCGGTCGCCACCAGCGAGGGGAACGTGAAGCGAAGATCGTCACCGGCGTTGAAGCTCGCCTGTCGCCAACCCTGCAGGTTGACCATGCCACCCATGTCGATGTTGGCCGCATTGACGTCAAGGATGCCATCGCCTGCTACCGCCAGCGGCGCCGCCGACGTGCCAGTGATATGCACGTAGGGGGCCGTGATAGTCACGTGCCCCGTGCCCTGCACGTAGCCCGTCGGAAGATCGATGCTTGTCGCGTCCGCCGCCAACGCCTCGATACCGGACGTATTGATGAGGACCTGGCGACCGAGATTGAGATTCACGTCGCCAGCAAAAGCAACGGGGAGGAACTTCTTCTGATCGTCCGTGCCCTGGTCCGCCGGCGGCCCGATCTGCAGGCTGCTGATGCCCGATCCGTTGAGTACATCGGCCGCGAACTCAAGCGTGCCGTCCGCGCCCGCCGCGCTGCCGTCCGTCGCATCGCTTTCGGCGAACGCCGGCTTACCCTCGTACGACTGGCGCACGAGGATGCCCTTTGCCCTGACTTTAGCCGTCACGTCGTCCTGATCGAGCGCGAACAGCTGCAGCGAGCCACCCTCCGCCGAGGCTGCTCCGCCGTGGGCGTCCAGCGTGGCGCCAATGTAGAGTCCGGCCGAGGCGCCGAACGAGATGCTGCCGGCATCGCTCCAGACCGCCGTCGGTTCCACGTCGACGGTCGTGCCGTTG
>DATNJP010000265.1:0-2512 GCA_035603855.1 Luteibacter sp.
GGGAGCCGCTTCAGCGGCGATGCCCGGACGCCGCGACCTGCCGATGGACGCCGGACCTAACGATCGACGCCGGACCTACCGATGCCCACCGCGGCGCACGCGCCGCTCCACCGCCGCCAGCGCCGCATCCACCGTCAGCGCCAGCGCGCCGACCAGCAACGCCCCTTGCACCACATACGCCGGGTTGTTGCCCACCAATCCCTCCACGATCGGCGAACCTAGCGTCGTCGCGCCCACGGCCGAACCGATCGTCGCAGTGCCGACGCTGACGATGGCCGACAGGCGCACGCCCGCCATGATCGGGCCGGCGGCCAGCGGTAGTTCTACTTCGCGCAAACGGCGCCAGCGTCCGTAACCCATGCCATCCGCCGCATGCAAGGCGGCCGCGGGTACCTGGTCCAGGCCGGCCACCGTCTGTGCGAGCACCGGCAGCACGCCGTACAGCACCAGCGCCAGCAGCGTGGGCGCCGCGCCGAAACCCAGCAGCGGCACGGCGATCGCCAGCACCGCCACAGGTGGAAAGGTCTGCCCGATCACCGCGACGGCGCGCACCGTCGGCAGCAATGAACGTCCTCCCGCGCGCGTGGCGAGGACGCCGAGCGTGAGTCCGGCGATCACCGCGATCGCGGTCGCCGACACGACCAGCAACAGATGCGATCCGGTCAGCTCCAGCAACGAGGTACGCGTGTACAGCGGATGCGACAACGACGGCTGCCACGCATGGAACACGGGTGCCGCATGCGGCAGCACAAGCAGGAGAAGCACGAGCACGGCGAAGGTGATCGCGAGCTTCATGCGCGCCGCTCCATGACGGAGGCGAGGCTGGCCATCACGTGACGACGCATCACGGGGCCCGCCGAACGAGATCGCCCAGCACGATCGCGCCCACGGTTTCGCCACGCTCGCACACTGGCAACCGATCGCGGCCCTGCGCGAGCATCGCGCCCAGGGCTTCCTGCAACGACGCACCTGCCTCGACGGCCTCGCCGTCCGCGCGCTCGCCACCCCGCATGCTCTCGCGCACCGTGCGCACGGCCAGTTCGCGCAGGCGCGCACGGGTGCCGCCGACGAAATCGCGCACGCGTTCGTCCGCCGGCTGGCGCAGGAGTTCGAGCGGCGTGCCGACCTGCACGAGCGTGCCGTCGAGCATCAGGCCCACGCGATCGCCGAGGCCGAACGCCTCGTCCATGTCGTGGGTGACGAAGAGGATGGTCGTGCCGGTGTCGCGCTGGATCGCCTTGAGGCTCGCTTGCAAGGACTCACGCGTGAGCGGATCCAGTGCACCGAAGGGTTCATCCATCAGCACGATGCGCGGACGCGCAGCCAGCGCGCGTGCAACACCCACGCGTTGTTGTTGTCCGCCCGATAGCGTATCCGGGTAGCGGTCGGCGATCCCGGGCTCGTCGAGGCGAAGCAATGCGATCAGTTCGTCGACGCGCGCACGGATGTCCGCCTCTGGCCAACGCAGCAGGCGTGGCACGGTGGCGATGTTCTCCGCGACGGTGCGATGCGGAAACAGGCCGACGGACTGGATTGCGTAGCCGATACCCCGGCGCAAGGTCTCGATGTCGCGCGTCGCCACATCCTCGCCATTGACGCGGACCGTTCCCGCGTCGATATGAACGAGCCGGTTCACCGTGCGCAGCAGCGTGGACTTGCCGGAGCCGGAGGGGCCGACCAGCACGAAGAATTCGCCATCGTCGACTCGCAGCGAAAGGTCGTCGATGACGACGTGTTCGCCGAAACGCTTGTGGACGTGCTCGAACTCGATCATGCGCGACGCTCCGTCAGGGCAAGCACGCCCTGGAAAACAAGATCCACGGCAAGCGCCAGGACGATGATGGCCAGCGTACCGAGAAGCACCATGTCGGTGGCACCCTGGCCGATGCCGAGGAAGACGAAACGCCCGAGTCCGCCCGCGCCGATCAATGCGGCGACCGCTGCGAGGCCGATGGTCTGCACGGCGACGATGCGCAAACCCGTCAGCAGCACGGGCCAGCCCAGCGGAAGTTGCACGCGCGTGAGCAACTGCGCACGGCTCATGCCCAAGCCCCGCGCCGCCTCGCGGGCGTCGTCGGGCACGGCCTCGAGCCCCGCGACGGTGTAGCGGACGACGGGCAGGAGCGCATAGAGCAGCAGGGCGAACACCGCCGGCGCGGCACCCGTTCCACCGAAGCCAAGCGAACCCAGTGCCGGCCACGCGTGGGCCAGCCAGGCGAACGGCCCGATGAGCAAGGCGAACAGGGCGAGCGACGGCACGGTTTGCAGGAAGGCCAGCACGCCGACCAGGAAGCCGCCGCTGCGCCGCGTACGCCATACCCACCAACCCAACGGTGCGCCGATGAGCAGCGCAAGCACGAGGGTGATCGCCGCGAGGCGCAGGTGGTCGACGGTCGCGGTGGCGAACGACGCGCGTTGCGCATGCCATTCGCGCCACAACGCGAGGCTTTCAAACCAACCCGCGGCGAACGGCGCCATGATCGCAATGAGTGCGGCGAACCACACCGCGGAC
>DATNJP010000266.1:0-7605 GCA_035603855.1 Luteibacter sp.
TCACCATGATCCTGCTGCTCTTCGTGGTCCCCGTCTTCCAGCAGACCTTCCGGGACGCTGGCGCGGAACTGCCGGTGCCGACCCTGATCGTGGTCAAAGCCTCGGAATTCATGCAGGCCTACTGGTGGCTGGTGATCTGCGTCATCGTCGGTACTGGCTTCTTCTTCGTGGCGCTGAAGAAGCGCTCCGCGAAGTTCGCCCATTTCCTCGACCGCGTTTCGCTGAAGATTCCCGTCATCGGCAACATCCTGCGCCAGTCGGCGCTCGCACGATTCGCCCGCACGCTCGGCGTCACCTTCCAGGCCGGCGTTCCCCTGGTCGAAGCACTGGAGGCAGTATCCGGCGCCACCGGCAGCATCGTGTACGGCGAAGCCGTCCTGCAGATGCGCGACGACGTCTCGGTCGGTCACCAGCTGCAGCTGGCCATGCGCCAGACCAACCTGTTCCCGAACATGGTCGTGCAGATGACCGCCATCGGCGAAGAGTCCGGCTCGCTCGACCACATGCTGTTCAAGGTCGCGGAGTTCTACGAGGAAGAGGTCAACAACGCGGTGGATACGCTCAGCAGCCTGCTCGAGCCTTTCATCATGGTGATCCTCGGTGGCCTGGTCGGCGGCATGGTCATCTCGCTGTACCTGCCTATCTTCAAGATCGCCGGTACGACCTGACGCCCTGCTCCATGCACAATACGAGCCCTCCCCCTCACGGGTGGAGGGCTTTTCTTTGACTACGGCCGAGCCCATGACCGATTTGCCCCTCTCTCTCTGGATCGCCTTCGCCGCCGTGCTCGGCCTGCTCGTCGGCAGCTTCCTCAACGTGGTCATCCTGCGCACGCCGGCACGCATGGCGTGGGAGTGGCGCAAGCAGGCCCGCGAGGTGCTCGAGCTGGAGCCGGTCGAAGAGGCAAAGCCACCGGGCATCGCCCTGGAGGCATCGCATTGCCCCAAGTGCAAACACCGCCTCGCCGCCCACGACAACATCCCCCTCTTCGGCTGGTTGTTCCTGCGTGGGCGCTGCCGCTACTGCGGCACGAAGATTTCGGCGCAGTACCCACTGGTGGAGCTTTTCACGGGTATCGCCAGCGCACTCGTGGTCTGGCACTTCGGCCCCACGCCTGCCGCGCTTGCCGGCCTCGTGTTCACCTACTTCCTGATCGCGTTGTCGGGTATCGACACGCACACCCAGTTGCTGCCGGACGAGCTCAACTACCCACTGCTCTGGATCGGCCTGGGCCTCGCCCTGATTCCTTCGTGGCAGCCGCTGCCCGTCGCTCCCTCCTCCGCGATCCTCGGTGCCCTGATCGGTTATCTCAGCCTGTGGAGCGTCTACTGGCTGTTCAAGTTGCTCACCGGCAAGGAAGGCATGGGCCACGGCGATTTCAAGCTGCTAGCCGCCCTGGGTGCCTGGATGGGGCCGCTGTCCATCCTGCCCGTCGTCATGCTCTCCTCGCTGATCGGTGCGCTGATCGGCGGGGGGCTGATGCTATTCCGCAACCACCAGCGCGATGTGCCCATCCCTTTCGGCCCGTATATCGCGGCCGCGGGCTGGGTCTGGTTCCTGGCGGGTGATCGGCTGCTCGCCGCCTATATGCGCCTCACCGGTCTGCAATGAGCCGCTTCGTCGTCGCGCTGACCGGCGGTATCGCCTCGGGCAAGAGCTCGGTCGAGCGTCGATTCGAAGCGCTGGGCATACGTGCCTACGATGCCGATGTGGCCGCGCGGGCCATGGTCGAACCCGGCTCCGAAGCCCTTGCTGAAGTAGCACGGGCCTTCGGCCCCGAGGCGCTGGACGCCCAGGGGCGGCTGGACCGTGCCGCCATGCGCCAGCGCGTGTTCACCGATCCGTCGGCACGGACCACCCTCGAAGGCATCCTGCATCCGCGCATCCGCACGTGGCTGCGGGAGGCCGTCGCTGCGGACCATGGACCGTACTGCCTACTTTCGATTCCGCTGCTCGTGGAGAACCACGCGCACTACGCCTGGGTGAATCGTGTGCTGGTGGTGGACGCCCCCGAGGCGGTGCGGATCGAACGGCTCACACGCCGTGACGGTATCGATGCCACGCTGGCGACAAAGATGGTCGCGGCGCAGGCCTCGCGCGAGGATCGTCTCGCCATCGCTGACGATGTGATCGTCAACGATGGGGATGAGGGGGCGCTGGATGCCCAGGTACGCGCGCTGGATGCGCGCTACCGAGAGCTTGCCGCGTCTGCCTGACTTAGACGAGTGAAGCGGCGGCCAGGCGTTCGGCCACGAACTCCTCGGCGCGCATCGGCTGGCCAATGTGGTAACCCTGAACCAGATCGCAGTCCATCTCGACCAGGCGCAACAGGGTTTCCTCGTTCTCGACACCTTCGGCCACGGCTTCCATGCCCAGGCGATGGGCGACGTCGACCATGGCCTGCACCAGCAGCTCGGTGCGGCGGTCGGTGTTCATGGCGTCGACGAAGGTGCGGTCGATCTTCAGTTCGGTCGCGGGGAAATGCCGCAGGTAGGCGAACGAGGCGTAGCCGGTACCGAAATCGTCGATGGCGACGCGGACGCCGCGATCGCGCAGGCAGCGCAGCACGCGCACGCTCATGTCCAGGTCCGTAAGCAGCGCCGTCTCGGTGATTTCGACGATCACGGCCTCCGGCGGGACACCCCAGATGTCCATGGCTCCCAGCATCTGCTCCGCGAAGCCCTGCTCGGCGAAGACGCGCGGCGACAGGTTGATCGCGACGTCGAGGGGGCAACCACCGCGATGCAATGTGGCGGCATGCCGAAGCGACGCGTTGAGGCTCCAGCGGGTCAGCGGGACGATCAGATCGCTGCGTTCCGCGAACTGCACGAAATCGGCAGGTGCCACGTGCACCTGCGCCGTCGTGGTCCAGCGTGAGAGCGATTCCACCCGCACCACCTCGCCTGTACGCAGGTCGCGAAGAGGCTGGAACGCCACGTGCAGCCGGTTGGCCTCGATGTCTTCGCGCAACTCGCCGTAGAGGATTTCCACCGGCGTCGCGTCCGGCTGGTACAGGGCGAACGGCTCACCGATGCGGACGGCTTCGTCATGGGCGAGTTCGGCCCGGCGGTAAAGCAGTTCGGCGACGGTGCCGTGCTCCGGATGGACGGCCACGCCCACGACAGCCCGGCCGTGC
Organism: Luteibacter sp.; assembly: GCA_035603855.1. Lineage (GTDB taxonomy): Bacteria > Pseudomonadota > Gammaproteobacteria > Xanthomonadales > Rhodanobacteraceae > Luteibacter. Next base: position 3,137 of record DATNJP010000266.1, read on the forward strand.
CACGGCCGCTCACCGCGCAGCAACGGGCTGTCGAACGCGCCGACGATGCGCGTGGCCGCCAGCAGCGCATGCGTGCGGTTACGCACCGAGGGCAGCACCACGACAAAGGTGTCGTCACCCGCGACGAAGACGGTATCCACATGGCGTACCGCTTCAACCAGCCGGTCGCGCGCGGCAAGCATGATCTCGTTGCCGAAATCGTAGCCGAAGCGCAATTGCGCCTCGCGCATCCCCTGCAGCCTCACGACAAGCACGGCGCGCCAGCCGGAGTCGGGTACCACCCGATCCAGGATGGCCTGCACGGCAGGCAGGATGTGGGAACGCTCGTTCATTGACTGAAATACTCCCGGGGGTCGATTCCGTGGCTGCCCGCGGGCAAGGTTCGCAGAATCTCACGACGGACGGCATCCGCCTGGTTCATGAGATCGATGATAAGGAATTCTTCGAGCGCTGCCTTGTCCGTTCGCGTAAGGATAGCCACCCGGGGCTGGAGACGGCGCGTCTGGTTCTGCGCCATGACCACGGCGACCTCCCCCGAATTGAGTTCCACCAGCGAGCCAGTCGGATAGACGCCCAGACAGGCCTGGAACTGCTCGACCAGTTCGCCCTGGAACTGGCTGTCGCGCCCCGAGTAAAGCTGGCGAAGTGCCAGGTGCTGCGATACGGCGGGACGATACGGCCGTGGCGTGGACATCGCATGGTAGGTATCGATGATGGCGGCCATGCGGCCCGACAAAGGAATCATCGTACCGGCCAGGCCGGACGGGTAGCCACTGCCGTCGAAGCGCTCGTGATGGGTGAGCACCATGTCGCGTACTTCGGGGTCCTTGACGCCGGCGTGGTCGAGGATGGCCATCCCCTCCGTCACGTGCTGCCGCACCAGTTCCCATTCTTCATCGCTGAGCGGGCCGCTGCGCTTGAGCAGTTCCTCCGGCAGTTGGGCCTTGCCCACGTCCATCAGCAGACCACCCGCGGCGAGGCTCACGATGGCCGAGCTGTCGAACCCCATGTGCCGGCCGAACGCCGCCGCCAGCGTGCTGCACGCGACGGCATGCTGATAGGTGTAGCTGTCGAGGCGACGCAGGCTCTCGATCCAGAAGAAGGCATCGCCACTGCGCAGGATGCTGGCGACCATCGGCCGTACCGCGCCTTCCACCGCGCCCGCTTCGATGGCCCTGCCCTCCTGAATGTCCGCGACGAGACGCTCCGCGAAGCGGGACACCTCATCGAACGCCTCGACGGCGCGCGGCACCTCTTCGTCGAACGACGCGGTGTCGGTATAGGTGTGCCGGGCGACCAGGCGCGGGTTGTGGACGGGACGCGGTGCGACGGGTGCGGCATGGGCGGTGACCACGCGCGCAGGGGTGATGGCGTGTGCCGGCGTGATGGCGTGCGCGGTGCGGGCGGGTGCGACGCGGCGGTACATGTCCACGAAGACGTGCTTGCAGAACAGGCGCAGCTTGTCGATGTCCTCCTGCGAGGTGATCGGCAGCCCCTGTAGCGGGAACGGCGTGTCCGACCATTCGCAATCGAGGCGGTTCACGTACATGCCGACCTCCAGGTCGGTCACGAGCACGCGCCGGTCCACCATGTCGTACGCCACTTCTCCCGCCTCCTTCCGCGCCGGGGCGGCCTACCCACGGTCATCCTGAGGGTTATCGGCAAGATTCGCGGATTCTGTAGCACTTCTACACGTACCGCTCCGGGCCGGTGTGAGGTAATGGCGGGAACTCCGGTCTTGTAAGGCAGGCCAACACCTCCGCTGGAGATCCCCATGCGCCGCCCCCTGCTTCCCCTGCTGTTCTTCGCCCTGACCGCCTGCTCGGCCGCTTCGGCCCGCGACGAGGGTGTCACCCTGCCCGCCCCCGCCCTCGACGCCGCCCCAGCCAGCGGCGAGGCCTCTGCCGTCTTTGCCGGCGGCTGCTTCTGGGGCGTGGAAGGCGTCTTCCAGCATGTCCGCGGCGTGAAGAGCGTACGCAACGGCTACGCAGGCGGTGATGCCGCCCATGCCAATTACGACGATGTCAGCGACGGCGATACCGGCCACGCCGAGTCGGTGCGGGTGGTCTACGACCCCTCGAAGGTGACCTACGGCCAGTTGCTGCAGGTGTACTTCTCGGTGGCACAGGATCCGACCCTGCTGAACCGCCAGGGCCCGGACGTCGGCACGCAGTATCGCTCGGCCATCTTCTACGCCACGCCGGAACAGAAAAAAGTGGCCGAAGCCTATGTCGCGCAGCTGACCGCCGCCCACGCGTTCCCCGCGCCGATCGTGACGCAGGTGACGCCGCTGAAGGGTTTCTACCTGGCCGAGGACGAGCATCAGGACTACATGCGCCTGAACCCGAATGCGATGTACATCGTGATCAACGACCGGCCCAAGGTCCTGGCGCTGGAGCGCATCTATCCGCAGATGTATACGGCGGCGTGGGCGAACGGACGTTGAGGTAGCGAGGCGAGAGGATCGACGCAGCCAACCGCGTCGATCCGATCATGCAGGAGCGCACGTCGTGCGCTCCTGCATCGACGGACTTCAGTCGACCATCGGCAGGTTCAGGCCCTGCTCCTTCGCGCAGGCGATCGCCTCCGGATAGCCGGCATCCGCATGGCGCATCACGCCGGTGCCAGGATCGTTCCAGAGCACGCGCGCGATGCGCTTGTCCGCGGCCTCGGTGCCATCGCAGACGATGACCACGCCGCTGTGCTGGCTGTAACCCATGCCCACGCCGCCGCCATGATGGAGGCTGACCCAGGTGGCGCCGCCGGCCACGTTGAGCATGGCGTTGAGCAGCGGCCAGTCACTGACCGCATCGCTGCCGTCGCGCATGGCTTCGGTTTCGCGGTTGGGGCTGGCGACCGAGCCGGAATCCAGATGGTCGCGGCCGATCACCACCGGCGCCTTCAGTTCACCGTTGCGGACCATCTCGTTGAAGGCGAGGCCCAGCCGGTGACGCTCGCCCAGGCCGACCCAGCAGATGCGCGCCGGCAGTCCCTGGAAGCTGATCCGCTCGCGCGCCATGTCCAGCCAGCGATGCAGGTGCGGATCGTCCGGGATCAGTTCCTTTACCTTCGCGTCGGTCTTGTAGATGTCCTCGGGATCGCCTGACAACGCCACCCAGCGGAACGGACCCACACCACGGCAGAACAGCGGACGGACGAAGGCGGGAACGAAACCGGGGAATGCGAACGCTTCACCGAGACCCTCGTCCTTGGCCATCTGGCGGATGTTGTTGCCGTAGTCGAAGGTCGGCACGCCCATCGCGTGGAAAGCGAGCATCGCTTCGACGTGCTTGCGCATCGATGCCTTCGCCGCGCGTGAGGTGCCCGCCGGATCGCTCTTGCGACGCTCGAACCATTCCTCGACGGTCCATCCCGACGGCAGGTAGCCGTTGACGGGATCGTGCGCACTCGTCTGGTCGGTGACGGCGTCGGGCCGCACGCCGCGGCGCACGAGTTCGGGCAGCACGTCGGCGGCATTGCCGAGCAGCGCCACGGAGACCGCGCGACCTTCCTTCGCATAACGGTCGAGGCGTGCCAGCGCGTCATCGAGATCGCTCGCCTGTTCGTCGACGTAGCGCGTCTTCAGGCGGAAATCGATACGGCTCTGCTGGCACTCGATGGTGAGCGACGAAGCGCCAGCCAGGCTTGCCGCCAGCGGCTGCGCGCCGCCCATGCCACCGAGGCCGGCGGTAAGGATCCAGCGTCCCGCCAGGCTGCCGCCGTAGTGCTGACGCCCCATTTCGACGAAGGTCTCGTACGTGCCCTGCACGATGCCCTGCGAGCCGATGTAGATCCACGAGCCGGCCGTCATCTGGCCGTACATCATCAGGCCCTTGCGATCGAGCTCGTTGAAGTGTTCCCAGTTGGCCCATGCGGGGACGAGATTGGAGTTGGCGATGAGCACGCGCGGCGCATCCGGGTGTGACGGGAACACGCCCACCGGCTTGCCCGACTGCACGAGCAGGGTTTCGTCGTCGCGCAGGTCGCGGAGGCTGCGCAGGATCGCGTCGAAGCATTCCCAGTTGCGCGCGGCGCGGCCGATGCCGCCGTAGACCACCAGTTCCGCGGGGTTTTCGGCCACTTCCGGATCGAGGTTGTTCTGCAGCATGCGGAACGGCGCTTCCGTCAGCCAGCTGCGGCAGGTCAACTCACTGCCGCGCGGGGCGCGCACGGTGCGGGTGGTGTCGATGCGCGTAAAGGCGGTCATCGGGGGGACTCCGTCGATCCAGGGAATCGCGGATTATGGTCCCCCGCGACGGCCCGTCGCCAGACGCGTCGCAGCAATCGGCGCTCAGCGCCCTGTCGTGGAGGTCCTGGCGGGCGCATTACCCGTGGGGTCCTGCCGTTGCAGGGTCTGGTTGCGTCGCAAGGCGTCTTCCTGGCGTGCGCGATACGTCTGCTGCTGGCTACGGTCCGCGTTGTCCAGCTGGTTACGCAACGCCGGGTCGGTGGCGTTGTCGCGCTGGCGG